>JAVEXG010000191.1:0-2274 GCA_034004115.1 Bacteroidales bacterium
TGAGGGGTGATCTTGTCGGACAGCATCCAGAAATTATTTCTTGCGGCAGGGTTCCCCAGCTTTATCTTGGCTGAGAAGATGCCGTATTTCTGCCTGAAGCTCTTGCCGGAGTTGACAATCCCCGAAGTATAGGCGAAGTCCTTTGTTCTGAAGCCTGTTGTTGCCGACCACACCTTCCCGTTGGTTCTTTCCGGTTTAGTATGGATCTTGAGAAGGCTGTTCCTGACCTCAACGTTCTTTCCTGTATATGCATGCAGATCGTTCTCAACCGAATAGTTGTCCTTCAGAAGCTTGTCGCCCCAGTAGAAGTTGGTAAGCCATTTTCCGGCATCGAGAGAATCGCCGTTGAAATCGTCGGCGAATGTCAGTTCATATTTCTTTAGCTCATCGAATTTATTTGAATCCTTTACCTTGAAATACCATACGATGTCCTCATTCTTCTGAAGTTTCTGGTATTCCTGAAGGTCTTTAAACTCAGGAGTTTTTTCAAAGCGCTTTTTATCGAGGAGGTAATTCTTTTTGTCCCTGAAATCAGGAGTTGCCAGGTAGTCCTTGAGTTCATTGTATCTTGCCAGGCGTGCCGAACCGTCGATATTCAGGAAGTTTGCATACTCCTTCGATGCCTTGAACTTGTAATAGTCGCTGATATCGGGGCTTTCCTTAAGACGTTTGTATTCCATCAGCTTTTTATATTCCTCCGAATCCTTGAAAGTAATGGGCTTCATGTTCTTTTTGGCGAGGAATTCGGAGCTGTTGATGAATTTTTCGAGTTCCTCAAATCGTTCTATTGCCTTTGTCTTCTGAACATCCTGTTTGGCTTTGAGGAAAGCCTTTATCTCCTGATCTTTTCTCAGGGATTTGTATTCAATGAATTTTCTGTATTCGTCGGAATCCTTGAAGGTGATGGGCTTCATCTTCTGTCTCTGCCTGAAAGTGTTCGATTTGATGAAGTTCTCGAGTTCCTCGAAATCCCTTATTTTCTGCGATCCGTCGAGTTCCTTAAACCGTTTCAGCATGGATCCTGAAATAGTTTTAAAATACATTACGATATCTTTTGCCTTCTGCATCGACAGGAATTCCTTCTCTTTGGCATACTCTTCAGAGTTCTTGTAGTTAAGAGATTCAATTTCCTTTTTCTTCTGAACGAAGGCCGAAGAGTTAACCAGTTCGTTGAGGCTGGTGTACTTGTCGAGGAGTTCCGATTTGGCGAATGCCTTTAGTTTTTCATATTCATCGGTCAGCGCTTTTTCAGCCTGTTCAATTTTCGACGTGGAGGGGATTAATCCAAGTAAAAGCCTGAGACTTGACATTTCAAATGTAGTTTTAGCAGTTGGTTAAAGATATATAAACTTGTATAATAACGTTCAGGGGGCACAATTATTTGATCAGGAGTAAGAAATCGGGAAGGCAAGGGGCAGGGGGCAGGGAGCAGGGGGTCAGAGAATGGATTATGTATTACAGGCGACAGATGATGTGTGCAGAAAACCGTCTTTATAGCTTTCGGGAACTTCAAAGCGCACGCCGTATGACACTTTAGCGAAGGCTTAAGGAAATTATCAGGTTATAATTTAAAGCCACGATCTGCCACAGGATTTCAGATTTTTTCCGATCTTTATTGTGGAATAAATATTTCACAATCTAATCTTTAACGCTATGGCAAACGTTTTTTCCCAAATCTATCTCCATTTGGTATTTACACCAATGGGACGCGAAAATGCAATTCCTCAGAAGCACAAGGAAGAACTGCAAAAGTTCACTACGGGTATTATCACGAACATGAAGCATAAATTACTTGCAATTAACTTCATGCAGGATCATGTTCATATTTTTGCAGGGTACAATCCTTCTCAGCCCTTACCGGATCTGGTCAGGGATATCAAGGCCAATTCTTCAAGATTCATTAATGAGAAAAAATGGATCGCGGGTAAATTCAGGTGGCAGGAGGGATATGGAGTTTTTTCATATTCCCGCTCGCAAATAAACTATGTAATCAATTACATAAATTCTCAGGAAAAACATCATAGGACTACAACGTTTAAGGAGGAGTTTTTGAAAATTCTGGATAAATATGAGGTTGATTATGATCCCAGATATTTGTTTGATTGGATTTGATTGGTTTTACAAACATGCCGCTCCTCCGGAGCTCAATAACATATAATGGTGCCGAATTCTACAAACATGCCGCGTCTACGACGCTACAAGCATGCCGCTCCTCCGGAGCTCAACAACATATAATGGTGCCGAATTCTACAAACATGCCGCGTCTACGACGCT
>JAVEXG010000191.1:2374-5075 GCA_034004115.1 Bacteroidales bacterium
CTACAAACATGCCGCGTCTACGACGCTCAGTACGATTATGCCAATTCTGTTTCACCCGCATCAGGATTTTTTAGGCGCGTGGCGCCGACATGTTTGTAGTGCCGAATTCTACAAACATGCCGCGTCTACGACGCTACAAGCATGCCGCTCCTCCGGAGCTCAACAACATATAATGGTGCCGAATTCTACAACCATGCCGCGTCGATGACGCTCAGTACGATTATGCCAATTCTGTTTCACCCGCATCAGGATTTTTTAGGCGCGTGGCGCCGACATGTTTGTAGGTAATCCGGTCATCACGATTTCCGGAGCCCCGTCAGGGCGACATGTCTGTAGCAATATGGCCATCATGGTTTTAGGAGCCCCGTCAGGGCGTCATGTCTGTAGGGCGACATGTTTGTAGCCCCGTACCGCATACCTCATACCGTTCTTCCCACAAAAAAATTTGCATTTCTCAAAAATCCGTTTTATATTTGACTGACCGTTCAATCAAAAATATTAATAAATAGGTATTGAACGAAAAAACAACTGCTTATGTCTCCAAGGACTTCGAAACAATTTCAGGAGATAAGGGAGGAAAAAAGAACCCTGATAATGGACACTGCTCTTGAGCATTTTGCCAGAGAGGGTTACCATGCTGCCACGATTACCCACCTTGCAACGCATGCAGGCATATCAAAGGGCCTGATGTACAATTATTTCGAGAGCAAGGAGGCGCTTCTCAGGGCTATTATTCAAAGATCGGTAAGCGAAGTCATGAATTACTTCGATACCGACCGCGACGGCTTCCTTTCAGAGGAAGAATTCGAGTTCTTCGTAAGGAAACTCGGAGTGCTTCTGAAACAGAAGCGCGATTTCTGGAGACTTCTCTTTCAAATCCTGATGCAGGAAGAGGTAAGAGAACACTTCCTCAGCTCTTTTGTGGGAGCCGGATCGCTTGATCTTTCAGGAATAGACCCCGATCCGAAACTGCCTGCCGCCAGGATAATGAAGGTAATTACCGACTATTTCGGCCGGAAGGCAGCGCGGATGGGACCCGGTTATGATACGATCACTGAAATTAAGTTGTTCATGATGACAATCAAGGGTTTTGCGATAACAAGCATCTACGCCGGCGACAGCGAAACTGAGGAAAATGAAAAGACAATCAACAGGATAATAGAACTGTTCAAATGAGAAACAAGGTTATTAAATACGGATCAGGCGCGCTGCTCTTCATGGCATTGCAGCTGGCATCAACCGGTCAGGCACAAGCCCAGGGAATCAGCGCAACTGAAATTGTAAGGCTGGCCGATGAGAAATTCAATGGAGAAAAAAGCAGCTACAGCGTCATGGCGATGCAGATTGTAAGGCCGGAATGGGAAAGGACAATCGAATTCAAAAGCTGGAGCCTTGGCGACGATTATGCCCTTGCCCTTATCACAGCACCTGCAAGGGAGGCGGGACAGAGCTTCCTGAAACGCAAGACTGAGATGTGGAGCTGGAATCCTTCAATAAACAGGCTCATAAAGTTGCCACCCTCGATGATGTCGCAGGGCTGGATGGGCTCTGACTACACCAACGACGATATCCTGAGGGAATCGTCGGTTGTGGATGACTATACCCATGAGATCCTGGGGGAAGAAACGGTCGACGGCCGTCAATGCTACAGGATAGGGATGAAAGCCCGGGAGGATGCTTCAATCGTCTGGGGCAGGCAGGTCAGGTGGATCGACAAGAAGGATTACCTGATACTTAAAGCTGAACTGTACGACGAGGATGGTTACCTGGTGAGGACTGAAACGGCATCGGCGGTAAAGGTCATGGACGGACGGACCATTACAACAAGGATTGAACTTGTTCCTGAAGAAGAACCTGAAAACAAAACTATTGTTGAGATCCGCGAAATAAAGTTCAACATACCCGTGGAGGAAAGCTGGTTTTCACAGCAGAATATGAAAAGGATCCGGTGATATCACAAAATAAATATCATGAAGGAAGAATTCACAATAGCATGGCGGAATCTCTGGCGTAACAGACGCCGTACATTCATTACGGCCGCCTCCGTATTCTTCGCGGTCTTCTTTGCGGTGATCATGAGGTCGATTCAGCTTGGCTCCTACGACCGCATGATAAACAACGTGATCGAGTCATTTACCGGTCACCTGCAGGTCCAGCATGCCGATTATCACGATGATCCCCTTATTGACAATTCATTTGTATGGAGCGATTCGCTGGTTTCAGCCATTTCGGCTATCGACAGGGTTGTCTCAGTAACACCGCATCTCGAATCCTTTGCACTTGCCTCGAGCGGCATCCAGACAAAGGGAGTTGCAGTGATGGCAATCGATCCGCTGAAGGAGAAGGATTTTTCGAATCCCGAAGCCAGACTGGTGAGGTACAGGGTAACCGATGATGTTGTCAGAAGAATGGAGGAATCAAAACAGATCCCAGGCACCATGATGGATAAAATAAGGGCAGCCGCCGGCAGGTCGTGGACCTCGGAGGCCAGCCTTAAGCTTGAGTTTGAACTTGATGACAGCGAAAGCGCAGAAGTACTTAATTCAATCCTCGCGTTCTCCGGGTTCCCAAACTCATTTCTTTCCCCGGGTGACGATGGAGTATTGGTTTCCGACAGGCTTGCGGGTTTTCTCAAGGTAGGGATAGGCGATTCGGTGATCCTGATGGGCCAGGGATATCACGGTGTTTCGGCAGCAGGGCT
>JAVEXG010000192.1:0-5030 GCA_034004115.1 Bacteroidales bacterium
TATTGCAAAGTAAGGTCGGGACTGAGGTTAAGATTCACCCTCAGGGAGGTATTGATTGTATTCCGGTCGATACTTGCAAAGATGTATCTGTCGTTGTCGCCCATATTTGTTGTTTCTACATACTGAAGTTCAGTGAATGATCTTGAAATCCCAGGGTTCAGCGAAATTCTCAGGTAGTCGGTGGGTTTATAGGAAAAGCCCACTCCGATATTCATATTTTCCTGGTTGTTCTCAAATCCCCGGCTGTAATTCCCATAGAATTCAAGACCAAGTTTCTTTCTGTCATCTGTAGAGAATCCTGCGTTTGTAAAAAACCGTCCGGGGGTATTCATTATCGGTCCTCCCCTCAGAAGGGACGGGTCATGGGCTTTTGTCTGGATGTTGCCATAGAGCCATGCATTCCAGAAATTCTTGAATGTCATGCTGATGTTGGCTTCCAGTCCGGTCTGAATCTTAACTCCGCCAAAGTTGTACATTGACCAGATATCTGCATTCACATTGAATCTGCGATAGATCCCCTTCGGTTCCCACTGGTTCCAGCCGGCCCATATTATTGGCATAATTCTGTCGGCCTGCTGAAGGTATCCGAGGTCGTTGATTTCAAATCCGGGTGTTTTCCACAGAACAGCGCTCATGAGGTTCAGATGCCCGTTGAGTTTTCCGACCTGCACTCTTCCTCCGGCTCCTGAAAGGGATGTCCGAGTCGGATCGTATGTTGCATAATCCTTATCGGGCCGCTGGAAATACCTTGCCGATGATTTCTGCGTACGTTCGAGGACATCAGTTGTTCCCCTCACCTGGCTGAAGGCTGTGTTGACGTTGATCATCCAGTCCTTTCCCTTCAGGTACTGGGTGAAGTCAATTCCTCCCGAATAGGCTGATTTGTGCATTATATCATCCAGGTTTTCATCAAGATTGCGGGTTGTGCCTGTGAAAATGGCCCCCACGATAGTCTTCCCTTCGTTGAAATCCTTCTGAACCCTGCCAACCATGTAGTTGGTCAAAGGCTCGACGGTTTCATAGCTTCTTTCTCCGTTGTTATCGATTTCAGCCTTTTCTTCACTTGTAACCGCCTCGATGAATCCGAGCGAGAGCCCGTTTTTTGTTTTTCCCGTGAGCTTTGCTGCTCCTATAATCGTGGTGAAATTCGGAACGTCTGAATACATTCCGTCTTCAAGGTCGGGATCACCCTGTGGCCTCCGGCCTATCCTTCTGGAATAGAATAGATTGTCATTTCCCACGTCGCCGTCGCCGATTCCCAGGTTGAAGTTGGTGATATTGTTGCCCTCGATGAAGAATGGCCTTCTTTCGCTGAAGAAAGTCTCATAGGCGGAAAGATTCACTTCTGACGGGTCGGCCTCCACCTGGCCAAAGTCGGGATTGATTGTGAGGTCCATTGTCATATTGTTGGTTACCCCGATCTTGGCATCAATACCTCCGTTAAAACCATGCTTTCTTCCTTTTGAAAGGAAGGGATTTCCGGGTTCAGCCCTGAACGTCTCGAGCTTCGCCACGCCGTAGGGAGTGACATCGAAAATCTTCCGCGGCTTAATCTGTTCCAGCCCGGCAAGTTCCCCGAACATGTGAACCATTCCGGGCGAATCTTTTGGTACATGCTGCCAGAAAGACATTTCGTTTTTCCTGTACAGATTACGCACGACCTCAAAGCCCCAGATGTCCCCTGAATTCTTTTCAAACCTCACCTGGCTGAAAGGTATCTTCATTTCGGCTATCCAGCCTTCGCTGTTAACCGAGGTCTTCACCCACCAGTTTGGGTCCCACGAACTGTCCTCATTATCACCATCGTTGGTAAGCATCTGATCATACTTGACACCGCTTGAGGCAATTCCGAACATAAAAGCCGTGCGAAGGTCATGGAAGCTGTCAAAAATGACAGCAACAAGGTCGCCGTCAGGTTCATCACGTCGTGTTAACCGGTGAACAATGCTGTCGGGACTGGTGTCATAAGCTTTAAAGGCAGCATAGATATTGTCATCGTCAAACAATATCTTGAACTCAGTTCTCTGTGATGCCTTTGCTCCGTTGTAGGGTTCATACTGGGTAAAGTCATCAATCCACGTGCCTGCCTTCCAGGTTTCGTCATCCAGAATTCCGTCGATTGAGGGTACGACTGTTACTTTTGTTGCAGTATATCTCTTTTTTTCAGTCGTCTGTCCGGTTACGACTGCGGATATAAGCAACAAACTGATAAAAACCAGGCAATTCTTTCTCATTTGTTTTCATTCTTTTCATGTCCGCATAAAAGACGTATAAATTCCTGTTTTGCTTCAACTAACAGTTTATTAAGAATGATTCTAAACAAAGGAGTTCCCTGAACCTGTACTATACCAGCCTGCTCACTAAAAGCAATAATCAGGTTTTATGAGCGGCGATGGATATCAGAAAATTAAATTTATTATCTTACGTGAAAATCTTAAAATATGGTTTCACGCAGGTCATTTATTTCAAAAAGCGCTGCTCTTGCAGCCGGTGCAATAATTGCTCCCCGGGTGGCAGGGATGAATTTCCCGGAACCCCCGGCAACTGTGCTTAAAGGAAAGAAGGTTCTGTTCGTCTGGGGTGGATGGATGGGGCATGAACCAGACAAGTGCCGCGATATTTTTGTCCCATGGATGAAGTCCGAGGGTGCGGAGGTGCTGGTGTCAGATACACTCGATTCCTATACCCAGCTCGATCTGAAGAAGGATTTCGACCTTATCATTCAGGCATGGACGATGGGTACAATCAAGAATGACCAGGAAAAGGCCCTTCTTGAAGCCGTCAAGTCAGGAACGGGAATTGCCGGGTGGCATGGTGGTCTCGGCGACTCATTCAGAAATAATACTGAATACCAGTTCATGGTGGGCGGGCAATGGGTTGCACATCCCGGAGGAGTAATCGATTACAGGGTGAACATTACAGACCACATTGATCCGGTAACAAAGGGTCTGGAGGACTTCGACATGCACTCCGAGCAGTACTTCGTTCATGTGGATCCCAATGTCAAGGTACTTGCCACAACAACCTTCACCGACAAACACGCCGAATGGATAGGCGGAAACACGGTGCCGGTGGTCTGGAAAAAGGTCTACGGAAAAGGAAGGGTCTTTTACTCCTCTCTGGCTCATGTAGCTTCAGACTACAGTGTGCCGCAGGCTCTTGAAATCCAGAAACGGGGCATCCTGTGGGCAAGCATGAGCAAGTACGAGCCCATGGAGGAATGGAAACAGCCGGTGTACAAAAAATAGAAGATTCTGTCAGTCGTACAGCTTTATGAACTCGTAGGAGTTACCGGTGAATTCGAGAAATCTGATCAGGTCAGACCTGGCAATCACCAGCGAAGCTGTATTTATATTGGGATGAAATGCCAGCCGCTCAAAGTCATTAAGCTGTTCATCTATAAAAAGATGAACATGATTTTCAGTATCATTTATCAGTCCGAACGGACTTACTGAGCCGGGTTCCACTCCAAGATACTTCATAAGTCGCTTGTCGGAGGCAAAAGTCAGCTTTCCCTGCCTGAGACGCTTTTCAAGATCATGGATATCGAGCTGGCGCAGATGTTCGAGTACGACAAGGTAATGCCTGTCGCCTTTGTGATTCCGGAAGAAAATGTTCTTGCATCTTCCTGAATTGAAGTCCTTCCAGTGGATAATCGCTTCCTCAATGGTATTCAGAGGGGGATGTTCATGATAGTCAAAGCTTATTCCAAGCTTATCAAGGACTTCGTAAAGTTCTTTCTGGCCTCTCATAACAAACAGGTATTGGAACGGCAGATGACTGCTGCCTTTATTAAACTCAGACCTTCTATCCGAAGCTGATCACTTCCTCATCACTTTCCTCCGGTTTATAACCTGTGTCTTCGGCCAGATCACCCTTCTTTCTGGCCTCCACGGCAAGCCGGTCGCATATCTCATTCTCTGGGTTGCTTGCATGTCCCTTTATCCAGACGAACCGCACCTTATGCTTTCTGTAAACATCGAGGAACCTGATCCAGAGATCGGGATTCTTCTTCTTTTTAAAACCTTTAACTTCCCACTGAAACACCCAGCCCTTTTCAACCGAGTCTGCAACATACTTCGAATCTGTATAGATAACGACTCTGCTTCCAGGGATCTTAAGTGCTTCAAGTCCCACAATCACGGCCATCAGTTCCATCCGGTTGTTTGTGGTCAGTTTGAATCCTTCTGACTTCTCAAGCCTGTGCCTGCCGCATATCAGCACCACGCCGTAACCTCCGGGGCCGGGATTCCCGCTTGCAGCACCGTCGGTGTAAATTGTTATTTCATTTGGCATTGACCAGGTTTATGCCTGTGTTTGAAAGGAAAAGCTTTATTGCTATTGAAAGCAGAATGACCCCAAATACTTTCTTGAGGATTGACAGCCCGCTCTTGCCCAGGA
This sequence comes from Bacteroidales bacterium, assembly GCA_034004115.1. Lineage (GTDB taxonomy): Bacteria > Bacteroidota > Bacteroidia > Bacteroidales > VadinHA17 > LD21. Next base: position 4,402 of record JAVEXG010000192.1, read on the forward strand.
TCCTTTCAAACAGTGAGGTTAGCCTCAGAACGAGATAAATTATCACCATGTTAAGCAACAGGGCAATGAATATGTTGACAGTGCTGTATTCAGCCTTTATCGACAGGATTGTCGTTATCGATCCGGCGCCTGCTATAAGCGGGAACGCTATCGGGAACACTGACCCGCTCCCCTGCGCATCCTGCTTGAAAAGTTCTATCCCAAGTATCATCTCCATGGCTATCAGGAAGATGATGAAGGAACCTGCAATTGCAAATGAGGAAATATCAACTCCGAAAACCCCAAGAAGCGGTGTTCCTATGAATAAAAATGCACATAAGATCAGGAAGGATACAACGGTCACCCTTACCGGATGGACAATGCCTACACGGGATTTTATATCGATAATTATCGGTATCGATCCCAGGATGTCAATAATGGCAAACAGCACAAGAAAAGCCGCAAAAATTTCCCTCAAGTTGAAGTCCATAATATGCAATTTTTAAGAAGATCCCAGGTTTGTGTCAAGGCCGGGCTGATCAGGGGAATTATTCCCTGATTGTCATTTCATTTACAAGGTGACCGGCCCCTGCATAAACATCCATTATCCAGAGAACATATCTAATATCCACGGCAATAGTCCTTTGCAG
>JAVEXG010000041.1:0-19043 GCA_034004115.1 Bacteroidales bacterium
TTTCCAATACACAAACCATACTACCAGCTCACTGAAGAACAGAAACAGCTCCTGTGGACCGGAAACAGGCATTTTTACGGACTTAACCGCTTCTTCGAACATCTCGAAGAAAAGAAATACAAGATTCAGTACCGGGTGCTTCTGAGCAGGTACCGCGGAAAGACAATATGCCCTGAATGCAAGGGAACAAGGCTTAAAAAAGAGACCTCATATGTAAAGGTTGCCGGCAGAAGCATCCAGGAACTGGTTTCAATGCCGGTATCGGATCTGAACGGCTTCTTTAATAGTATTTCCCTTGAAGAAACGGATATGAAGATAGCCGGACGCCTTCTCACGGAAATCAAACAAAGGCTGAAATTCCTCCTCGATGTAGGTCTCCCGTATCTCACCCTTAACAGGCTGTCGTCCACTCTCTCGGGAGGTGAATCGCAGAGGATCAACCTGGCCACATCGCTGGGCAGCAATCTTGTGGGATCAATGTATATTCTCGATGAACCAAGCATCGGCCTCCATCCCCGCGACACCCATCTTCTGATCGGTGTTCTCAGGGAACTAAGGGACCTTGGCAACTCTGTCCTGGTTGTGGAACACGAGGAAGAAATAATCAGGGCGGCAGACGAAATTGTGGATATGGGTCCCGAGGCTGGAAGGCTCGGAGGTGAGATTGTATTTCAGGGCCTGGCCAGCCAGACCGACTCGAATCCTTCCTTAACTTCAGGATATCTTTCGGGAAGACTCGAAGTGAAGGTGCCAGCCAAAAGAAGGAAATGGAACAGCTTCATCGAAATAAAGGGAGCAAGGGAAAACAACCTGAAGGACATAGACGTGAAGTTCCCCCTTCACACGATCACAGCTGTGACCGGGGTGAGCGGGTCGGGCAAATCGAGCCTGGTAACCGATGTACTGTACTCAATTCTGTCAAATAAAATAAACGGCAACAATCTCAAACCGGGACGTTTCAGGGAACTTGGCGGCGACTTTTCAAGGCTGACCGGAATCGAGCTGGTTGATCAGAACCCTATAGGAAGGTCGACAAGGTCAAATCCGGTAACCTATCTGAAGGCTTATGATGAAATAAGGAAACTGTATGCAGAGCAGCAGCTCTCGGTTCAGAACAGTTACAAGGCCTCGCATTTCTCATTCAACATCGAAGGAGGAAGGTGTGAGGAGTGCCAGGGTGAAGGGATAATCAGGGTTGAGATGCAGTTCATGGCCGATGTGGAGCTTACCTGTGAGAGCTGCAAGGGGTTGAGATTCAAAAAAGAGGTTCTGGAGGTCAGGTATCAGGGAAAGAATATTCACGACATCCTCGATATGACTATCGATGAAGCGATTGAGTTTTTCAGCAGTCATCAGGGAAAGAGTGAGAAAAGAATCATTGAGAAACTCAAGCCTCTGGCCGATGTCGGACTGGGATATATTAAAATGGGACAGTCATCAAGCACCCTCTCGGGCGGTGAGAGCCAGCGGGTGAAGCTTGCCTATTTTCTGAGCCAGGAAAAGGGCAGCGGGCATATTCTGTTCATTTTTGACGAGCCGACCACAGGACTGCATTTCCACGACATCAACAAGCTGCTGAAGTCGATTAACGCCCTTGTCGACCATGGTCACTCGGTGATATTGATTGAACACAACGTGGAAGTTATAAAATGCTCCGATTGGGTAATAGATCTCGGACCGGAAGGCGGTGAGGCAGGAGGCTCTGTTGTATTCGCAGGACGCCCCGAAGATCTGGCCATGCAGAAGGATTCACATACAGGCAGATTTCTTGCCCACAAGCTCAGGTTATGATTTTATCCTGAAGCCGAACATAATGGACACGCATCCCTGCGGAGGTACTCCGGTATTCTGACCCGATGGAATCTTAAGGACTATCCTGAGCTGCTGGCTCGACTGGAGCTTGAAATCCCATGTACGGGCATTGTTGTTTTCCTTGCTTGAATAGAGGATGTTTCTGTCGGCATCGAGAACCAGGAATTCCACAGGAGGAATGTTTTCATCGCTGCAAACCGACATGCGGTATTCCATATCGGAAAAGAATGTTTTATATAATTCTGCCTCCTCTCCTTCCGAGAGTATCGTGGCATGGTAATTACCATCGTGGGTGTAAGAGCCCAGTTCAGGAAGACATGTTTTTTTTGCGAATGATTTGCACTGGGCGTTTACGACTGTCCCGGCCGTTAAAACGAGAACAACCAGCGTTAAGGCGATTCTATTTACTTTCATAATTCCAGCTATTTAATCAGGTTACTTCTGATGGCCGCCACTGTTTCGGAGAGTTCCTTAAACACTTCCGGGGTAAGATCGGCCTTGACCTCCGATTTCAGGACAGTAGTATTGGTTACCTGGTCATATTCAGGTCTGATTGGAGTTGTTTCCAGAGTGATCTTGTCGAAAACAGTTTTGACTTTGGCAACCTGGCCGATAAGTTCATCAATTGCAGGATGCCCCTTGCTGCTTGAAAGGAGGTCGATCAGGATATCGACTGAAAGCTTCTGGTCGATGATTCTGCCAACCAGTTTATTTCCGTTAATGTCCTTCATATCGACAAGCTGCGTGGAGATGTACAATCCCTCGAGCCATCCTCCGGCAAGCACCATTGCTGCAACGGCAGGCTGGCCGTTATCCTCGAGATAGGAATTTGAATTTAGGTAAGTCTGGGAGACAATATCCATAATTACCTCGGTGTTGTGAATGTTTTCCTCGAGCTTACTGATGTCCTCCTCTGAAATGGCATCCAGGATTCCAAGTCCGTCAGCCATCTTCTTGGCAGCATTCATATAATTGATAATAAGCTGTGTCTGGTCGTACAGACTGGCGAAGCTGAGGTCGGTTGTATAAATTCCCAGGTTAAGAGCCATGCTCCTGTTTGTATTATAGTTTCTCGTGTTATCAATAGGATTCAGGAGATTATCGTCGAACAGGGCTCCTGCTGATTTGATAAGCATCGCTGATTCGAGCGGAGATGGCAGGGTATAAAAGATCTTTTCAGCCTGCTTGATGTCTTCATAAACGGAAGCATTTACTCCGGTAACCAGAGTATCCGCATCCTTTTTCACATCCTTCACGCCCGAACGGCACCCTGCGAGCATCAATGCCGCAAAGACTGCCAATGCAAGAATACTGTTGCTGATTTTAAGAAGTCGCTTCATAATTAGGTAAGTTTAAATCCTTTCCGGTTCAAAGAATAGTTTATTTTACAATTAATTGCCCATGCAGGCTATAAGCTTCCAACCGATTTCTAACTTTGCATCAAACGATTAAAAATGAACAGCCCACAGAATAAACGCAAAGAACTTGAACATATTTTAAGCAAGGGAAACTTTGTTAAAATCAATGAAGCTATAAAAAGACTCAGGGAAGCATCAACGTTCAACGGAGCGATAGGACTGCTGACTTCACACTATGAATCAACCAGCAATCAGCAGGTTAAGGAACTAATCACGGATTTTCTCAATGATCTCAGGGATCAGTCGTTGTGCGGGGAGGTTGTGGAAGAGATCCGAAAAGATTTTACCTGGCCCACCAGAAGCATGCTGATCGCTTCGTGCTGGCAGTCGGGACTCAATTACTCAGGATACCTGGGCGATTTTGCAGAAATGTTCGTCAGAGGTGATTATGCAACTGCTCTTGAATGCTTTACAGTTATTGAGTCATCGTCCGGGCACTTAAACAAGGATGAGAAAGATTTGCTTATCAAACTTATTAAGGATAACGCATCTAAAGTTGCCGGGGAAAAAACAGCCCTTGCAATGGAACTGCTATACTTTCTTGAACAGACAGAATAAGAAACCTTTACCCGTATAATTTACTCATAGGAGGAGAAGTACTTCATAAACTGAGTCCTTTCAAAGGCACCCGGTTTATCGTAGTTGGCATAATTCAGTTTGCCCCTGAATTCGTCGACACTCCCGAATCCCTTTGAATCCATCCAGTTGGCGATCTGCTGATTCATTGTCTTAAGGAAAGCAACACCCTTTGTATACAGCACCGAGCAAACCTGAACCGAATTGGCTCCGGCCAGAAGGTACTTCACGGCATCCTGTCCGGAATGAACTCCCGTGGAGGCGGAAATGTCAATCTTCAGCTTCTGGGCGCTGGCCATGCCGATCCATCTCAGGACATAACGGCGTTCGATCTCCTGGCTGAGCACCGATGCTGGAATCAGCTCCAGTTTATCAATGTCGATGTCAGGTTCATAAAACCTGTTAAACATCACCAGGCCGTTGACTCCCCTGTTATAAAACTGGTCGATCATATAAAGGATGTTCGAGAATCTGAATCCTATCTTTAAGGCAACCGGAATCCTGACTGTCTTTTTGATGTTCTCTATAAGCTCAAAATACAGCCTTTCAGATTCCTCCGAAGTTTTTTTCCTGTCGACTGGCAGGAAGAAGACATTTATTTCAAGGGCATCAGCGCCTGCTTCCTCCATATTCCTTGCAAAGCCGGTCCAGCCTTTGGCCGTATAGCAATTGATGCTGGGAATAACCGGAATGCTCAGATTCTTTTTTGCCTGGCGGATCATCTCCAGGTAATTCTCAACAGAATTTGAATGAACATAGTTGGAAATATAATCATCTGCCTCCGGATAATCGGAATGAGATGAAACCGTGTGTATATAGTAATTAATCTGTTCCTCGAACAGCGATTTCAGAACCACAGCCCCTGCCCCGTTGTCCTCGGCTTCCTTGAGATGTCCGAGGGTTGATGTAAGACGGCTGCTGCTGACGATCAGAGGGCTGCTGAGGGTAAGTCCGAGGTATTTTGTGGTTAGCTTTTCCATAAATTCCCGAATGAAGTGGTTAAGTTAAAATCATGCCGGCAGTTTCCACCGGGATAAAAACCTAAAAATAATAAATTAACTCCTATTTGTTTCTGCTTCCAAAAATCAGACTTCCTATCCTCACCATTGTGCTCCCCTCCCCGATTGCAATCTCATAATCACCCGACATGCCCATCGAAATCTCCCTGAAGCTTTCTTCTTCTTCAAAAAACCTGCTTTTAAGCCTTTTATAACAACCGGCCAGATTCCTGAATTCCCTCCTGATCTGTTCAGCATCGTCACTGAATGTTGCCATTCCCATCACGCCGCAGATCCTAACTGACTGCATTGCCCTGAATTCATCTGAACCGAGCATTTCCTCAGCCTCATCAATGGTGAATCCATATTTCGTTTCTTCTTCTGCAATAAAAAACTGAAGCAGGCAATTGACTGTACGGTTGATGTTTGATGCCTCTGCATTTATTGCCTCAAGCAGGCGGAAACTGTCGACCGACTGAATCATGGCTGCAAAAGGTACAACCATTTTAACCTTGTTTCTCTGGAGATGCCCTATCAGGTGCCACTCGATATCTGCCGGAAGCAAGTCTTTTTTCTGAAGCAGCTCCTGCACCCTGTTCTCGCCGAACATCCTCTGACCCTCGTTGCAGGCTTCCATTATTGCGGATACCGGATTGGTTTTCGAGACAGCAATAATCTTAACCGTTGCGGGTATCTGCTGCCGGAGTTTCCGGATATTTGAAGCAATATCAAGCATATTTCTGGCGCGGCGTCATTTAAAAAGATTATACAAAAAACAGTCAGGGCACTATTTACGGGTAACCCTTACTGCCCTGATCAAAGAAGGTGAATGACGAGTCCGCTTCTCAGTTTTGGCTCGAACCAGGTAGTCTTGGGCGGCATAATATTTCCTGAATCCGCTATTGTGATAAGTTGTTTCATGGATACCGGGTACAGGGCAAAGGCCACTTTCATGTCACCGCTGTCGACTCTCCGGACCAGTTCGCCGAGTCCTCTTATGCCGCCCACAAAATCGATTCTTTTTGAGCGTCTCAGATCCTGAATATCGAGGATGGGCATCAGCACCTGGTTGGTAAGGATTGTAACATCAAGCCCCCCGATGGGATCATTATCGTCATAGGTCTCAGGACGGGCGGTCAGACTGTACCAGCTTCCTGCCAGGTACATTGAAAAGGTGTGAAGTTTGCGGGGCCTGTAGATCTTTGTTCCTTTTTCCTTTATGACAAAGCCTTTTTCGAGCCTTGAAAGGAATTCAGTTTCCGTCAGTCCGTTAAGGTCCCTGATGGTCCTGTTGTAATCCATTATCCTGAGCTGGTCATCAGGAAAATGAACTGCCATGAAGAAGTTATATTCCTCCGTTCCCTTATGGTTCGGGTTATTGTCTCTCTTCTCCTTGCCAACAAGCGCTGCCGCGGCGGTGCGATGGTGTCCGTCGGCCACGTAGGTAAAAGGCACCTTCTCTGCAAAAAGTTTTTCGATCTTCCGGTTTATATCCCTGTCCTTCACAACCCAGAATTTATGACCAAAACCATCATCAGCCACGAAATCATATTCCGGCTTCTCAGACGAGGTTATTGATTCAACTATCTCATCTATCTGTTTCACGGCGGGATAGGCAAAAAAGACAGGTTCAATGTTGGCATTATTAACCCTCACGTGTATCATCCTGTCCTGCTCCTTATCGGGCCGGGTAAGTTCATGTTTCCTGATAATGCCTTTCAGATAATCGTCAACCGATGCACAGCCTACAATTCCGTACTGGGTTCTGCCCTTCATGGTCTGGGCATAAATGTAAAAGTGGGACTGTTTATCCTGAACAAGCCAGCCCCTCTTTCTCCATAGGGCGAAATTGCTTACGGATTTTTCGTAGACATCTTCGCAGTGAACATCGATATCGGGGTGAAGGTCGATCTCTGACCGTGTGATATGAAGAAGAGAGCATTCCTTGCCTTCAGCCATCTTCCTTGCCTCTTCGGAGTTCATGACATCATAAGGCAGTGAAGCCAGATCCCTGGCGATCGAAACAGGAGGACGCAGCCCCCTGAAAGGTTTGACAACAGCCATATAAAATTATTAGGTTTGTTTGTTGAGTCTGAATTTCTCGTTTCCAGTGAGGAAATAATCAACTATCTGTCGTGCCGCTGCAATACCGGCATTAATATTTGCTTCTTCCGTCTGTGCTCCCATTTTTTTTGCTGTAAACAGGTATCTGCCTTCGAATTTCTCCTCCAGTAAAGGCCGGCAGGCAGGTTCAAGATCGGCAATGTACCTGAAATCAGCCCGGTCGGCAAAGACCTTAACCAGATCATCCTCATTGATGACCTCCTTCCTTGCCGTATTAACAAGTACAGCATCCGGAGGCATGCTCATCATGAGATCATATCCAACCGACTTAATTGTCTGACTGTTGGCGGGCATATGAAGAGTGACGAACCGGCAGGATGAGTACAGATCCCTGACATCAGAGCATACCTTAGCCCCTGCGGAGGATATTACATCGGGACTCACGAAGGGATCAAAAGCCTTTACTTCCATTCCAAATCCCTTGCTTATTTCGGCAACATTTCTTCCGACATTTCCAAAAGCGTGAATACCGATTGTCTTACCCCTGAGCTCTGTTCCTGTTCTTCCGCCGAATGCACCCCTGACCATAAAAAGCAACATGGCAAAGACCAGTTCTGCAACAGCATTTGCATTCTGGCCGGGAGTATTCATTGCAACGATATCCCTGGCAGTAAGGGCCGGAAGGTCGAGATTGTCATAGCCTGCACCGGCTCTGACAACGATTTTCAGCTTTGGCGCCGCGGCGATTACTTCAGGTGTAACAAGGTCACTTCTGACGATCAGTGCATCGGCATCTGAAACAGCAGCTTTAAGTTCTTCAGGACTCTTGTATTTTTCAAGCAAAGCAAATTCAAATCCGCTTTCAGTGGCGATGGCTTTAATCTGCTCAATCGCCAGACTGGCAAAAGGTTTTTCTGTTGCTACCAGTATTTTCATTATAATACCATTTTTTGAAATGGAAATCTTCTAACAGTAAAAGCCAGGGTCAGGATCAGGATCTGGCTTCGAATTCCTTCATAGCATCGACAAGCGCTTTCACGCTTTCGATCGGGAGTGCGTTATAGGTTGAAGCCCGGAAACCGCCAACAGAGCGATGCCCGGCAATACCAACTATACCCTTTGATTTGGCAAACTCAGCGAAGGGCTGTTCAAGCTCCTTGTACTCTTCCGCCATTATGAAGCAGATGTTCATAAGGGATCTGTCGTCGGGATCCTTTATTGTCGGAACGAAGAGCTTGTTCCTGTCTATTTCATCATAGAGCATGGCTGCCTTTTCGATGTTCTTCTTCTGAATAGCCTTTACCCCGCCAAGTTCCTTAAGCCAGCGCAGAGTTTGCTGAGCGGCAAAAACGGCGAACACGGGAGGAGTATTGAACATCGATTCGGACTTGATATGAGTGCGATAGTCGAGAATGGTCGGGATCGGCCTTGACACCTTGCCCAGAGCTTCTTCCTTAATAATTATAAGGGTAACACCTGCAGGAGCAAGATTCTTCTGTGCTCCGGCATAAATGATTGAATATTTCGAAACGTCAACAGGACGGCTGAATATATCGGATGACATATCAGCAACAAGAGGAACACTGACATCCGGGTCTTTTTTCAGTTCAGTGCCGTAAATGGTGTTGTTGGTTGTTACATGGAAGTAATCGGCATCGGCCGGGACAACATAATTTTTCGGAATATAATTGTAAAGTTTGTCCTTTGATGAAGCCACCTCTACTGCCTCGCCATAAAATTTTGCTTCCTTGAGGGCTTTATTTGCCCACTCACCGGTATTCAGGTAAGCCGATTTTGTGTTCATCAAGTTCATCGGGAGCATTGTGAACTGCAGACTGGCTCCTCCCCCGAGGAAAATAACCTTGTAACTTTCGGGAACTTCAAGCAGTTCCTTTACAAGTGCTATTGAATCATTCATGCAGGCCACGAACTCCTTGCTCCTGTGAGAGATCTCAAGAACGGAAAGGCCTGAACCAGCGAAATCCCTGATTCCTTCAATTGATTTGTCGAGGGTGTACTGAGGAAGTATTGACGGACCGGCAAAAAAGTTATGTTTTTTCATTTTGGGAGGATTGTTTAAAGGTTAGTTTGAATAAAAGCTACTAACACAAAAGTAAAGAATTTTATTTTAAGAGCGGGATATTCAGGTCTATTTCCCTTCGACGCTTACCAGAACACCGTTCCGGTAGACCGGAACCTTGTCCGTGAAATCCATTCCAAGGCAGAACGGGATGCAATCGTCGAGGCCCTTATCCCTTAGCCTCGAACGCTGGGCTGCCTTTTCAACATATCCGATCAGATCGGTTCTGGCAAGCGACCAAAGGTCCAGAGCCGCGTGAGTAGAATCGCATGATGTTGAATAACCCGGATCCGACAGGATTCGTTCGGCCATAGCTCCGGCACAAATTGTATCCTCAAGGTTAAATCTGTTCTTCCATCCTGAAGAAAAGAGAACAACATCCTTCCGCTGTTTCTTTATCCACCGGACGATTGCAGTAATATTAAGGAAAGATCCTATGATTATTGAACCAGCGGAAGAAGCAAGCGAGATAATTCCGGTTCCGTTGGTTGTGCTGTAGACGATGGTTTTTCCTTCAACTTTTTCAGGAGTGAAATTAAAAGGAGAGTTGCCGAAATCAGCAAAACCGAGAACAAAGCCGTCCCGCTCCGCTGCAACCAGATACCCTTTCTCCTTATACTCCTTTGCTTCAGCTACTGTTGCCACGGGGATGATTGAATCAGCACCATGTTCAAAAGCAGTGCAAATTGCCGAGGTGGCGCGAAGTATATCAATAACAACGACTATTGATCCTGAATGCCTTTCAGGTTCGTAGAGGGCCGGGGAAAAACAAGTCTCGAGATTCAGTTTTTGCATCAGGGCAGGGTGGAAAATAATCTTATCTCAACTTTTGTTGTAGATAGGAAAGTTTACAACTTTAGCCTTGAGGTCCTTATTTCTGATTCTTATGAAAATTTCAGTATCAGCTTTCCAGAAACCTTTCTGAAGATATGCCATCCCGATTCCCTGCTTCATCATGGGCGACATTGTTCCCGATGTCACCTCTCCTATTATATTACCGTTTGCATCGACAACCTCGTAATGCTGGCGGGGAATACCGCGGTCGATCATCACAAATCCCTTCAGCCTGCGGCTTACTCCTTCTTCCTTCTGTTTCAGAAGTATTTCCTTGTCGATGAAATCCTTGTTAGCAGTGAACTTTGTTATCCAGCCCAGCCCGGCTTCAATCGGTGAAGTAGTGTCGTCGATATCGTGTCCATAGAGGCAGTAACCCATTTCAAGACGCAGGGTATCCCTTGCTCCCAGTCCGACCGGCCTGATTCCGAACTCCCTGCCGGCTTCAAAGACCGCATCCCATAAAAGGGGAGCCTCTTCGTTCCTCACATAGATCTCACAACCCGGTTCGCCTGTATAGCCTGTAGTAGAGAAGATTACATCCTTAATTCCTGCAAACTCAAGGATCCGGAAGAAGTAATGCTCCATTTCCATCACAGGTGATGAAGTAAGTTTTTGCATTGCCTGCATTGCAAAGGGACCCTGGATGGCAAGTTGTGCAATATCATCCGATGCATTTATCAGGTCTCTTCCCGGTTCAATTCCAAATTTACCGGCATTCATTACGCACCAGTTCCAGTCCTTTTCAATATTTGCCGCATTAACAACAAGAAGGTATTTATCCTGGCTGAATCTGTAAACGAGCAGGTCGTCGACTATTCCGCCGCTCCCGTTGGGGAAGCACGAATACTGGACCTTCCCGTCCCACAGGGCAGCAACATCGTTTGAAGTTATATGCTGAAGATATTTCAGGGCGGAAGGACCTGACACCCAGAACTCGCCCATGTGTGAAACATCAAATACGCCCACTCCCTGACGGACAGCAATATGTTCCTGGGTTATCCCGGTATATTCAACCGGCATGTTGAAGCCTGCAAAGGGAACCATTCTGGCTCCGGCTTCCTCATGAAACTTTGTAAAGACAGTATTCTTCATTAATTGAGAATTTTTTTTAATAATCCGTATTGCCGCCTGAAATCAGCGACAGGCAACCTAAAGTATTAACTGATAAAAATAGAATATATTTCAGAACTCCAAAAGGATTATTCAACACGATATTAACCATCAGGTTTTGTTGAAAGATAGCACCCGCCGGTAAAATAAAATCCTGTTATATCTGTTATATATACAGTTCTGCAAAGAGTTTTATAGGACCAGAAATCATGGAATTTAAATACATCAATACCGCATACCTCGAAATGGTAGCCGGCGGGGATTCCGACCTGCTTAAGGAACTGATCGGAATGTTCCGCGATCAGGTCAATGAGTTCAACAGCGAATTGAAGGAACATTTCGCGGGGGGGGATCACAAAGCCATGGGCAACCTTGCTCACAAAGCCAAATCGTCGGTTGCCATAATGGGCATGGATAGTCTGGCGAACATGCTCAAAACCTTTGAAATTGAAGCAAAGGATGGGAAGAACGCTGAAAAGTACGAATCGTATATTCAACGTTTTGAGGACGAAACCAGTCACGCGCTTGATGAGCTCGACGAACTGGTAAAAAACCATTAGTTATGACAGACATGATCAATATAGAGAAAAGGGACAAGATCGACATTGTAACTTTCGCTGTCAAAAGGATAAATGCCACTACCATAGAGGAGATAAAGGAAGGTGTCAGCAAGGTCTTTGATAATCCAAGCGCAAAAGTGATCATCGATCTTAAGGGGGTGGAATATATTGACAGTTCAGGCTTCGCGTGCTTTCTTTCACTTCACAAGGCAGCAAAAAGCAATATCGGGGTCCTCAAATTTGCGAACCCCGAACCAAGGGCTACGGAATTATTCCATACCCTTCATCTTCATACTATTTTTGATATTTTTGATGATCTGAACACATGCATCAGGTCATTCAGGTGAAGGCAAAGGGCACAGGGCACACAGTGTCCGCCGTAGCTTTAGCGAAGGTGGAGGGCACAGGGCACAGGGAGCATCGACTTTTAATTCCTGCGGTTACCGAAGACCAGACGGTCATCTTCCACGTCAACTTCAACAGTGCTTTCCCTCGAAATTTTGCCGGAGATAATCTCCTTTGACAACTCATTTATTATTTCTTTCTGAATCAATCTCTTAACTGGTCGGGCGCCGGACTGCGGATCAAAGCCGTTGCGGGCAAGCCAGTCGATTGCATCATCGGAAACCTCAAGCTTCAGATTGCTGTTTGCCAGCACCTTTCTTACATTGTTCAGCTGGATTTTAACTATTTCCCCAATCTGCTCAAGACTAAGGGGGCTGAACATAACGATCTCATCCACCCTGTTAAGAAATTCCGGCCGAAGCGATTTCCTCAGGAGCATGAACAACTCCCGGCGAAGGGATTCCGCTTCTTTTTCAGGCATATTGTTGTTCCACTGGTCCATCCTGTCGCGGATCAGATCGGAACCAAGGTTGGAAGTCATTATTACTATGACGTTTCTGAAATTTACAGTACGCCCTTTGTTGTCGGTAAGCCTTCCCTCGTCGAGAACCTGAAGAAGAAGGTTGAACAGATCGGGATGTGCTTTTTCAATCTCATCGAGAAGCACCACGGAATAGGGCTTACGCCTCACGGCTTCGGTAAGCTGCCCGCCTTCCTCATAGCCGATGTATCCGGGAGGCGCTCCTATTAGTCGTGAAACGGAATGTCGTTCCTGATACTCCGACATGTCGATGCGGGTCATCAGGTTTTCGTCGTTGAAAAGGAATTCGGCCAGGGCTCTTGCAAGCTCTGTTTTACCAACACCGGTTGTTCCGAGAAAAATAAATGATCCCACCGGCCTCTTTGCATCCTGAAGTCCGGCCCTCGATCGCCTGACAGCATCCGAAACTGCCATGATGGCTTCATCCTGACCGACAACCCTTTTATGAAGTTCATCTTCGAGCCGGAGAAGCTTTTCCTTTTCACTTTCAAGCATCCTGGCAACAGGAATGCCTGTCCACTTTGCAACGACTTCGGCAATATCTTCCGACCGAACCTCTTCCTGAACAAGGGAGCCCTTACTCCTCTTCTTTCCGATCTGGTCTTTCAGCTCTTCTATCTCCTTTTCGAGACCTATTATCTTCCCATAACGTATCTCGGCCACCCTGCCGTAATCGCCTTTGCGCTCAGCCTCATCAGCTTCGAACCTGAGGGCTTCAACTTTTTCCTTCTTCTCCTGAACCTTTTCTATCATCTCCTTTTCACCCTTCCATGCAGCTGTCAGTTCATCCCTTTTGGATTGAAGCTCAGCAAGTTCAGCAGATATCTCGTTTTCCTTCACCTTGTCCTCGTCGCGCCTGATGGCCTCCCTTTCGATTTCAAGCCGTGTGATTGCCCTTGTCACTTCGTCAATCTCATCGGGCACCGAGTTCATCTGGAGCCTGAGGCTGGATGCAGCCTCGTCGATAAGGTCGATGGCTTTATCGGGAAGGAACCGGTCGGTGATATAACGTGTTGAGAGATCGACGGCTGCGATTATCGCCTCGTCGCGGATGATGACCTTGTGATGGGTTTCATATTTCTCCCTGATGCCGCGAAGTATGGAGATTGAGTCCTCTCTGTCGGGCTCATCTACCATCACTATCTGGAATCGCCTTTCAAGAGCCTTGTCCTTTTCGAAGTATTTCTGATACTCATTCAGGGTTGTGGCTCCGATAGCCCTCAGTTCACCACGGGCCAGGGCAGGCTTGAGGATGTTTGCAGCGTCCATGGCGCCTTCCGATTTACCGGCCCCGACAAGGGTATGGATCTCATCAATGAAAAGAACTATTTCTCCATTGGCTGAAATAACTTCATTCACAACTGATTTCAGCCGCTCCTCGAATTCGCCCTTGTACTTGGCACCTGCTATCAGGGCTCCCATATCGAGCGAATAGATTGTCTTGGACTTAAGGTCCTCAGGAACATCGCCCCGGATGATCCGGTGGGCAATCCCTTCTGCAATTGCAGTCTTGCCGACACCCGGTTCTCCAATCATGATGGGATTGTTCTTGGTCCTCCTTGTAAGGATCTGAAGTATCCTTCTGATCTCCTCGTCGCGTCCCACAACAGGATCGAGCTTGCCGGTCCTGGCCCTTTCGTTGAGATTGACTGCATACCTGTTTAACGAATCGAAAGTATCCTCCGAAGTCGGGTTATCGACTGTGGCTCCTTTCCTCAGTTCGCTGACGGCCGACCTGAGATCCTTCATTGAAATGCCGTAATCCTTGAGAAGTTGTGATGTCCTGTCTGAAGTATCGAGGATGCCCATCAGGATGTGCTCGGTGGTGACAAATTTATCCTTCATCGCTGAAGCGTGATCGTTTGCCTTTCTCAGCGCCTCTGACGCACCAGATGACATATAAGGTTCACCGCCGGTGACCCTGGGATAAGTGTCGATTATCTTTTCTGTATCTTTCAATACCGATGCCGAATTGACTCCCAACTTTCCGAAAAGCCAGTCGGTGATATTCTCGGCCTCGCTTATAACCCCATGAAGCAGATGGGCGCACTCGATAGCCTGTTGTCCCTTTGCATCTGCTATCATGAAGGCCTTCTGGACTGCCTCCTGGGCTTTAAGTGTAAAATTATTGAGGTTCATATATTTATGTTGTTTCTTTGAGTCGATTATAAATTCAAAAAGCCATTATTAAAAATATTATTTACTTAAAATATATAAGATTTAATCTTTTTCATTTTTCCCTGTCGTTTTTCTCTACACCATTTCTTATTTCGTTCCCGGTTCGTATCACCCCCAACCCCCTAAAGGGGGCTTTGAAATCATCAAAGAAGGTTGATTTTTATCTTTCATGATCGATACAAAATATCCAATCCACCGAAATCTCAGCCCCCCTTCAGGGGGGTTGGGGGGTAATGCACATCCTGGGATTTGAGGTTGTACTCGAAGGTGTTCGTCGAATTGAAAAACTTTTCTTCCCTGGTTACTAAGGATCAATTATTCTGCCAACTCTGAAAATTGACTGTTTGACACTTAAATCCGGGCCCAATATGTCAAAATGACAAGTTCAGGGTGCCTGTTCAGGTATATGAACAGATAGTGTTATATTTGAAAAAAACAGTTATGGGAAAGATACTCTGGAAGCCGGGAACAATGATATATCCTTTGCCGGCAGTGATGGTCAGCTGTGGTTCGGAGCCCGATGAATACAATATAATAACTGTATCGTGGACAGGCACAATCTGCACTGATCCCCCGATGTGCTATATTTCAGTCAGGCCTTCCAGACATTCATACGGTATCATCAGGAAAAACCTTGAATTTGTTATCAATCTTACAACAAAATCACTTGCTTATGCCACTGACTGGTGCGGAGTTAAATCGGGGGCAGAGCATAATAAGTTCAGGGAAATGGGACTGACACCGGTTAAGGGAGCTTTAGTTAAAGCGCCGCTGATACAGGAGTCGCCGGTAAACATCGAATGCATTGTAAAGGAAATAAAGGAACTTGGAACACATCACATGTTCATTTCAGAGGTGGTTGCGGTGAATGCCGAGGAATCATTATTTGATGAAGAAACCGGTGCTTTCAGACTCATTGATGCCGAACCCGTCAGTTACCTGCATGGCAAGTATTACGAAACAGGCAGCCTGATAGGAAAATTCGGTTTTTCGGTACAGAAAAGGAAGACAGGGAAGAGGAGGAAATAACTTTACTTCCTGACTTATGACGCTTACAAAATTTAGACTGGTTGATTTTTTATATTTACCGCACTAACACATCTTTTTGCTTTAACCAGAGTTATAAAGATCAGGACTAACGGGGAAAAATCTAATCTGGTTTGTGTTATTTTACCACTGATTTCACGGGTTTCACGGATAAAATCACGGATGTTATTATTTGATATTATCCGTGCATTACCCGTGTTCTCCGTGAAATCCGTGGTGAATTTATTCATGGAGATCAATATTCTTAACATAAATGCTGAAAAATCTGCAATTTATCTCTCAGGGCTCTACCTTGTCTTTTTAGCTTCAATAGTTCTAAAAACCACAACAATTGAGGTGATTGGCCGTTTTGTAGTTAATTAATATCTCAATAGTTCCATCAGTGAGAATTCCCTTTCGTCAATGAGTGAGAAGATTATTAATACTCTGATGCAGTTATTTGCCATTATTGCCAATCCTGAAGGGGATCAGGAAGAAAGGCGGGCTGTGGTTGAGGCATTTCTGCGTCAGCATCTGAACAATGATCTTGTAAGAAAATACCTGGCTGTTTATGATGAGGCATTCAGGGAAGCTCAGGTCAAACTGGAGAAAAGTACGAAAGAACGACGGGAAGGCGCCATTGCAATCAGGATAGCAAAACTGTGTCATGATATTAATGAAGAGGGACTTCTGGCTGTCGATCAAAGGATTGTCGTTGTTCTCCTGGCCCTCGAATTCTGCAAATCAGGGAATGGAACCGTGACGGATCTTGAAAGGGGATTCATAGCCACGCTTGCTGAGAGCCTGAATATCTCAAATGAGGAATATGACATACTAGGGAAATTCGTACTCAATCCTTTCACCGATATTCCTTCTTCACAAAACCTTCTCGTCATTTCAGGGACAAAGACCGATGCCACCGGTAACACAAAATATGCATTCAGGGATCAGCTGAAGGGACAGATATGGATATTGTACGTTCCCTCGGTGAACATGCACTTCCTGAGATATGCCCGCTCCGGAGAACTGTCGATGAACGGGCTGCTGCTCAAGGAGAATAAGGTGTACCCCATAAGCCACGGATCGTCGATAAAGGGATACAACATCTCCCCCATCTATCACTGGGATATCACGATGCTTTTCCTTAAGGAGGAATTCAAATCGTCGAGGGTGGTGTACGAAGTCAATAACCTGGAATACAAATTCAAGAGCGGCGAGACAGGAATCCACCACATGTCATTCAAGGGCGAATCGGGAAGGATGATCGGAATCATGGGAGCAAGCGGGGCCGGAAAATCCACCCTGCTGAGCGTGCTCAACGGCACCAATCCGCCATCCGGCGGAGAAGTCCTGTTAAACGGGATAAGCATACACAAGGATAAGGATAAGGTAAAGGGACATATAGGATATGTATCGCAGGATGACCTTCTGATTGAAGATCTTACTGTTTTTGACAACCTGTATTTCAATGCAAAGCTCTGCTTCGGCAACCTGTCAGACGGCGAGATACGGGAAAAAGTGGATAGTGTTCTCAAGAACCTCGGCCTGTATGAAATCCGGAACATGAAAGTAGGTTCACCGCTTAACAAGAAGATCAGCGGCGGCCAGAGAAAGAGACTGAATATTTCGCTTGAACTCATAAGGGAGCCTGCCGTTCTGTTTCTTGATGAGCCCACGTCGGGACTTTCATCGAGGGATTCCGAAAACATTGTGGACCTTCTTAATGAACTTGCCAGAAAAGGGAAACTGCTGTTCATCGTTATTCATCAGCCCTCATCAGACATCTTTAAAATGTTCGACAAGCTCATCATTCTCGACACGGGAGGATATCTTATATATAATGGTAACCCAGTCGATTCCATTGAATACTTCAAGAAGAAGATCGGACAGCCCAATTATACTGAAAGTGTGTGTTATGCATGCGGGAATGTTAATCCCGAGCAGATCTTCAACATAGTGGAGACAAAGGTGATGACCGAGAGCGGGAAGCCTACCGATATCCGAAGGATATCACCTGACGACTGGCGGAAATTGTATGAGGAGGAGAAGAAGGAGGAGGACAAGCTTGAAAAAGGTCACGCCCTGCCCGAGATTCATTTCAGGCCGCCCAGAAAGCTCAGCCAGTTTCTGATTTATGCGAAGAGAGACATCCTGTCGAAGCTTTCAGACGCACAATATCTTCTTATCACTTTGTTTGAAGCACCGGTGCTTGCCTTTTTCCTGGCATTTCTTATAAGATACTATGATGAGAATGCCAAAAATCCCGAATATCACCTGATTGACAACAGCAACCTTCCGGTTTACATATTCATGTCGGTTATAGTTGCTCTTTTCATGGGACTTACAGTCAGTGCAGAGGAAATATTCAAGGACCGCAAGATTCTGAAGCGCGAAGCTTTTCTGAATCTCAGCTGGAACAGTTACCTGATGTCCAAAGTCTTTGTCCAGTTTGGCATCTCTGCAATCCAGGCTCTTTCATTCGTCATTCTGGGCAATATGATTACCGGGATCAGGGGGATGACCTTCGAATACTGGCTGGTACTCTTTTCAACCTGGGCAGCGGCCAACGTGCTTGGACTGCTTATTTCCGACAGTTTCAAGGCAGTTGTAACAATCTACATATTGATACCTTTTCTTGTTATACCCCAGATAATTCTAAGCGGGGTGCTGGTCAAGTTTGAAAAACTGAATCCCAATATCTCATCACCTGTTACCATTCCGTTTTACGGAGAGGTTATCACGGCCCGCTGGGGCTACGAAGCACTGGCTGTGAAACAGTTCACAGACAACAGGTATGCAAAGGTTTTCTACGGATTTGACAAGAAAATGAGCGAGGCCAAGTTCATAAAGGACTATTGGTGCTCCAAAGTCAAAGGCAACCTCGACAAGCTGCTTATCGATCTTAACAAGGGCGAGAGGGATGAAGATTTCAATGATGATCTGCTGCTGGTTTACAATGAAATAAACAAGCTTCATAAGATAGTGCCCGGGCTCAGGTTCAGTAAGATGGAAAGCCTTAAGCCTGACCTGGTGACACCTGATCTAGTGAAAGAAGCCATTACCCATGTCGATATAATCCGAAGGCATTATGTTAAGATGTACAATAAGTCCAATGGTGAAAAGGATGCGCTGATCAGCAGAATGGAATCGGAGAACAGGGAAGCTTACCAGAAGCTGAGGAACGACAACTTCAATGTTTCGCTCGATGAATTTGTGACTCTGAAGAACGAAACTCAGAAGACTATCGAGTACGAGGGCCAGCTGATCCAGAAGTTTGATCCCATTTACATGGATCCCCCCGACAGGTTTATTAATGCCCATTTTTACGCTCCGGCTAAAAAGATGTTCGGCTGGCATATCGACACCTACTGGGTCAATCTGCTTGTTATATGGACTCTGACAATCATCACATATTTATTCCTTTACTTCAGGGTTTTGAGAAATCTGCTGAGCTCAGGAGAGAAACTGCTGAGCAGAAGGCCGAAGATAATAGATTAG
>JAVEXG010000041.1:19143-24417 GCA_034004115.1 Bacteroidales bacterium
AAAAAAAGAGCGACCAAAAGGACGCTCTTCTCACGTGAATGAAAAACACAGCCGTTTCCCGGCCATAAGAATACCCGGGCTATTTATTCTACGATCTCTATCATTTTAAAAGGCACCCTGATTATGGATTCATAATCCTCGCCTGCTTCCAGCATATCCTCGTCGTCTTCTTCATAAAACCAGTTTACTTCCACTTCATTTTTTGCCTTTTGAATGGTTTCCAGTTTCTTAAAGACATCGAGAATGCATTTCGAAGAGCTTGTGTTGAAGTACTCAAGCTTTATGTTAACAACGGTCTTGTTATTGGGAGTTTCCTTATAGAGGTCAAGCCAGTCGATCAGAGGCTTGTAGAACTCTACTGAGTTTTCGGGGATAGACCGCCCCTTGATCTCAAATACACCTGTTGATGCGTCAAATTTGATTGTGGGTGTTTTTGGTGTTCCTTCAATTAGGATAGGTTCCATATTCTTGTTATTTAAGTTTGTTTCACTTGTTTCCGTTTACCAGTATATCCAGATAAAAGAATGAGTTATCCTGATCATAATCCTGAAAAGTGTACTCCAGCTTATTGCCTGTTTTCCTTGCAATGTCAACAAGGCCGAGTCCTCCTCCTCCCTTAACTGAGATACGCTGGTGATTTAATATGAATTTATAAAGTTCAGTAATTTCATCATGCGATGAGTTGTTGATTCTCACAATCTTTTTCTCCAGTTCTTCCGCCTCATCTTTTCCTATAAAGTTCCCCGTTACAATCCTGTACCCGACATCCATCTTATTAATTGACAGGATGCCGAATTTCTCCGATATCTGATCCTCAAAACCGGCAGGCACGCTTCCAACGTGGTGATACAGGTTCTGCAGGCTTTCAACCAGCACATTGTAGACTCTCTTACGGAGCCTGGGGTTTTCATTTGAGCTTATCAGCTTTTCCTCGACTGTATCAAGCACCCTGTTAATCAGGTCTGAATCGATGTTTCCCTTGTAATAAAGGATTGGATTCCGGCCGGACAAGTCAGAAAAATAACTTTCAACATTAAAGCTCATCTAAGCTTTGCTTTTAAGAGGATCAAAAACTTCGTCAACAAATATATAAAAAATGTAAGCATTACTTTTTATGCCAATCCAATAATTACAACAACTTATTTAAGTATCCGGCGTTCGAATCTGATAAACGCAAATTTTTAAAATAGATTGCGTTATCCGGCCTTCTTTGATCCCTTATATAGTTTATAATTAACCAAAAGACATTCGAGAGCCCCGTTGAACAGGGCTGTCTTTCCGGACGGCTTAAGTCCCACATGCTTTAATGCCTCCCTGTCGGATGAAATAATCCAAGCATCATAACCCGGAAAACCATGCTTAAGCACGGTGCCGATCATGTCGTAGAACTCATTACTGTCGTCGGTTCTGATCCTTTGTCCGTACGGAGGGTTCATAATGATTACACCAGCTTCAGCCTGGGGTTTAAGATCGCGGAAGTCATTCACACTTAATGTAATCATATCTGAAAGTCCGGCAGAACTGATATTGACACGTGACATTTCCACAGCTTCTTCAGAAACATCACTGCCAAAGACCATTCCCTTGCAGGGCCGGATCTGTGATTCTGTCTCTTCCTTCATCCTTTTGAAAAGCTCCTGGTCATAATCCCTCCATTTCTGAAATCCGAAACTCTTCCTGAATCTTCCGGGAGGAATGTTAGATGCGAAAAGAGCCGCCTCTATTGGAATTGTTCCGGAGCCGCACATGGGATCAATCAGGGGAACCTGTGCATCCCACCCTGAATTCATAACGATACCGGCCGCAAGAATCTCGTTCATCGGTGCAGCTCCCTGTTCTTTCCTGTACCCTCGCTTGTACAGAGGGACAACGGAAGAGTCGAGGGAAACGGTCACCAAATCATTACTTATATGAAGATTTATAAGTATATCCGGATTATCCGTGTTAACTGACGGACGGTTTCCAGTCTTCGCCCTGAACCAGTCGGCCACGGCATCTTTCAGCCTGAGGCCGGCAAATCCGGTATGATTGAATAGAGGAGAATTTACAACCGGCACAACGGCAAATGTTGACTTGCTGTCAAGATAACGGCTCCAGTCAATTTTCAGGCATCTTCTGTAGAGATCATCAGCGGAGCGGATCCTGAAAACAGCAATCTGAACCAGAACCGAAAGGGCTGTGCGAAGACAATAGTTGGCTTTATAAAGCATATAGCGGTCGCCTTCGAACATGACTGCCCGGTTCACAGCCTGAATATTTCCTGCTCCAAGGGAAGACAACTCAAGTAAAAGAATTTTTTCGAGGCCGAAGAGGGTTTTGGCGGTGAAGTTCAAGGTGGAAAGTTTATCGTTTATTGTTTATCGTTTATCGTTAATCGTTGCTGGCTTTGCCCTCTGAAGCTTTAGCGAAAGAGGGTTGCTGGTTGCCAGCCTTCGCTTGAAGCTACGGCTGGTAAAACTGGTTGCTGGTTACTGGTTACTCGTGATTCGTTTTTGGTTGCTATTCTGCGAAAATCTGCGGATTTCCATCTGCGATCCCGAAGCTTCGGGACTGCGAGAAACTCACTCTTTTCCCAGTATTCTGTCGTAGTCAGCCTTGTCGTTAAACATCTGCAGGGCTTTATCAATTACCGTGTCGTCCTCGTTCAGAATCATGAAGTATTCGTTGGTCTGCCAAAGATTGGAGGCTATAAGCGCTTTGACCACACTGCGGATCGCCTTTCCGGAGATACTGAACTGCTCATCATTGTACTTGATACCGGCTTCTTCCGCTTTGGAGATGAGTGATTTGATCTCATCCTGGCTGAGTGTGAAGCGGTTTCTGAAATCTTGAAAAGTCCTGTAGTCAGAGGCAAGCTTTTTCCTGTTTTTATCGGAGTATTCGAGTGCAAATGAATTCAGGATTCCTCTCCTTACCAGGCTCCGGTAGTAATCGGAGTAATCAGAGGTATCGGCCGGGACGAACACATCAGGCATTATACCACCGCCTCCGTAGACATTCCTTCCATTTACAAGTGTCTTAAACCTAAGGGTATCAGGAAAATGGATACTGTCTGCAGTGACCAGTTCTCCGTCAGTATACCGCTTGTAGAAGTTTTCCATGTATTTATCGTAGCCTTCATCATAAGGACTCTGAATCAGTCTGCCTGTAGGAGTGTAATATCGTGCAATTGTAAGTCGTATCATTGAGCCGTCGTTAAGGTAGAATCCATTCTGCACGAGGCCTTTGCCAAAAGTCCTTCGCCCGATTACAACTCCCCTGTCCCAGTCCTGGAGGGCTCCGGCGAGTATCTCACTTGCAGATGCGGATCCTTCATCGGTCAGGACTGCAACCCTGGTGTCGGCAAGCGCACCCCTTCCGTTTGACAGATAATCCTGGCGGGGATTCCTCCTGCCCTTTATGAAGACGAGCAGCTTTTTGTCGGCGAAAAACATATCGGCGATATCGGTTGCCGCAACCATATACCCTCCGCCATTAGACCGGAGATCAATAACCAGGTTCTTCATCTTCTGCCTCCGGAGACTGTCGACTGCAGAGGTAAATTCCTGTGCAGTAGTGGCGGCAAATTTATTCAGCTTCACATATCCGGTCTGTGTGTCGAGCATATAGGCTGCATCAAGACTGGTTATCGGAATTTTGTCGCGAACAATAGTAAAATCAAGCGGTTCCTTTAAACCATTTCTGTTTACCTTAATGTTGACTTTGGTACCCTTCATCCCCATAAGCTTGCTTCGCACACCATTTGTTGAGATGCCCACACCTGCAACTTTCTCCCCGTCGATTTCAATTATCCTGTCGCCTGCCAGAACTCCAACTTTTTCGGACGGTCCCCCTCCTATTGGCTCTATTACTATAATGGTATCCCTCAAAAGGTTGAACTGAATGCCAATGCCTTCGAAATTGCCGGTAAGCGGTTCATTCATCTCTTTCACATCCTTTGCTGAAATATAAACAGAATGGGGATCAAGAGATCTGAGCATTTCCACAATTGTGCTCTCCGTCAGTTTATTAATGTCGGTTGTATCGACATACCAGGTATCTATAAGTCCAAGAGTCCTGCCGATTTTGAAGGTGTTCTCATTAAGTGCCTGGGAAAAAGAAGGGATTCCTAACAGGATTAATATAGTAGTAACAATGGTGAATTTTTTCATGTTGTTGCTGGTTGCTGGCTTTGCCCTCTGAAGCTTTAGCGAAAGAGGGTTGCTGGTTACTGGTTACTGGTTACTGGTTACTGGTTGCTGGTTGCTGGTTGCTTGTTGCTGGTTGGTGGCTTTGCCCTCTGAAGCTTTAGCGAAAGAGGGTTTGCTAATTGATCTTAGTTTATCGTTTATCGTTTATCGTTTATCGTTTATCGTTTATCGTTTGTCGTTTATCGTTCTTCTCGTTTTGAGTTTGTCGTTACTGGTTAACGTTTATTTTGATGTTTTGTTGAACGTCTCATATTATTACCCCTTAATGCCTTGACGCCTTTGCACCTTTATGCCTTTTTGCCTTTTTGCCTTGACGCCTTCACGCCTTAATGCCTTAACACCTTAAGGCCTTTGCGCCTCAAACCTAACGCCTTTCTTCTCACTCCCACTCAATCGTCGATGGCGGTTTTGAGCTGATATCGTATACTACTCTGTTTATTCCTCTTACTTTGTTTATAATTTCGTTTGAGACAGTTCCGAGAAATTCATAGGGCAGATGAGCCCAGTCGGCGGTCATCCCATCGGTTGAAACAACAGCCCTGAGTACCGCCGCATTTTCATAAGTCCGCTCATCGCCCATCACCCCTACCGATTGAACCGGAAGCAGTATCACCGCAGCCTGCCATACGCTGTCATACAGACCATGGGTCTTCAGCGCCTCAATGAAGATATTATCGGCATCCTTGAGGATGGCAAGCTTTTCCCTGGTCATGACACCCAGAAGCCTTATGGCAAGTCCGGGACCCGGAAAAGGATGACGTTTCAGGATGGCATCAGGCAATCCAAGTGCCTTACCTACCCTTCTTACTTCATCCTTGAAAAGAAGACGAAGCGGTTCGATGACCTTCAGGTTCATCTTTTCGGGCAGACCTCCGACATTATGATGCGACTTGATTGTTGCCGAGGGCCCGTTAACCGAAACAGATTCAATTACATCGGGATAAATTGTTCCCTGGGCCAGCCACCTGACATCCCTTACTTTCTTTGCTTCTTCCTCAAAAACCTCTATGAATACCCTTCCAATGATCTTTCTTTTGGTTTCCGGATCAACCACACCTTCAAGCTGATCGAGAAACCTGTCACC
>JAVEXG010000042.1:0-24407 GCA_034004115.1 Bacteroidales bacterium
ATCGACCTGACGTCGACCTTTGCTGATGTGGATTTTATCCGGGCCGGATTGAACTGGACCTGTACCTCAAATCCATCAAAGGACAACTTCCTGGTTCTGACATTTGAGAGCCCCCTGTAGTTCAACCTTGCCAGTTCCCAGGCGCTCAGCTGTTCAGAAAACAGTTCGTTGATTTTCTCAGAGTACATTATTGTGGTTTTCCGTCGGGTTTATATATCTGCCATCCTTCAAAGTCCGGGTATGACATGTCTTTAGTTCATCCTGTTAAGTTTCTTCCTTGCCATGAGTTCGAAAGTCCTGAGCCTGTCCTTATATAAGTTATGGGCATTTATTCTGGCTATGTCCAGGGCGGCATCCGTATTGCCCTCCCATCTGCGGCATAGGTAGAGAGGTTCATATATCCTGCCGATCCGGTATTCACGACTTATTTCAAGTCCTACTGCATAATCCTCGCCGTAGCTCACATTGGGCACTCTTATCTGCCTGATAACCGGAGTGTAAAAAGCTCTCGGAGCACCCAGTCCGTTTATCCGCAGGGCATTATTCCGGCCATTTCCGGGAGTCCATTCCTTATGGTCAATCAGGCCCGGAGGCAGATCCTCAAGGTTGAAATTAACCATTTTATACGAACCCACCAGCATGGCGCATTTCTGCTCATAGAATGCCTTTACAATCCTGTCCAGTACCGTATTGTTTATATAAAGGTCATCGCTGTCGAGCTGAACCGCAAATTTACCGCACTTTTCATGAAATACACCCTCATTCCAGCAGCCCCCTATTCCAAGATCATGGCGTTCGGGGATTATGTGGATCACCCTCTCGTCTTTTTCGCTGAATTCCCTGATTTTTTCGGTTGTCCCGTCGGTCGAGTGGTTATCGATCACTATCAGGTTGAACCTGAAACCGGTTTCCTGTGAAAGGACCGAGTTAATTGCATCGCCTATTGTCTTAACCCTGTTTCTGACGGGGATTATAACCGAAGCCTCAAAGTGAAAATCTTCCGCATCGAAGCTGATATCCCTGAATTCAGGCTTCAGCCACGCGTTTATCCTCTTCAGGTGAGTGGTGCAGGCTTTTTCCATCTCGATCTGAACCTCCCTGTTTTTTGGGTCGACATAGTCGAACTGTTTCTCTCCCGATAAGCGGGTATCAGGTTCCATCTCAGTGTAAAGCATTTCAGGTATCCTGACAATCGAATGACGTTCAGAAATTTTGAGCCTCAGATCATACAATCCTGCAAACCTGAAATCCTCATCCATTTCCCCGCATGCCTCCCTGAAAACCGAAGTTTTGAACAACATTACCGATCCGAAATTGAAATCATCGCGAAGGCTGCCCTCCTGATAATCGATTACGGGGTGAGGCGTGAGCTGGCCGTTTTTATTCTCGAAATAGTCTGAATATACAATACCGGCATCAGTATCGTCGCAGACCCTGATCATCCTCTGAAGTGCGAACTGGCCAACCTGGAGGGGGAAGGGCTTGGTGTAAACAAGAATATATTCAGTACCGGCCAAAGCCGCCATCTCCCTGACAGCAGCAGTGGAAGCCGGTCCTGAGGACTTCAGGAAACTTGTATCAGGACAGCAGGTGGCGCCCCGGGGGTCCTCATCGCCAACAATGACAATGCGTTCAACTACTCCGGATTTCCTCAGCGATACTGCTGTTTTGCATAGCCATTGTGTGTCTTTAAAAAGTATGAAGGATGTGATTGGTTTTTCCATAGTATATTATTTCTTATTTAAAAATTCAAGAATCTGATTCATAAGAACATCCCTTTCCTTCTCATCCGGGATGGATTCGAACGGAAAGCCTGTTATAACATTGTTATAACCTCCCCTGAAAGCTATCCCGGCTGAAGAATTGTTTTCGGAATACCTGAAAGAACACACTGCTCCCTTTCCGGAGGGTTCAATCGCATCCGGAGCCTCGACAGTATACACCGAAGGCGAAAAACCGGTATTGAAGCTGAAGGATCCTTCAAAATGTGGTTTTGCATAATCCGTTGCATAAACCTTTCCCGTCCTGACGGCGTGTCCTGTGCGGGGAATGAAATGAAGTGTCCCTTCTGCGAACTTCAGCGCTGTGGAATCATTAACTGAGAGCAGGTCCGATCCGACATAGGCCCCTGACATAAACACTGATCTGCCCTCGCCGGTCACTTTCCTGATCATGTCCATGAATTCCGGAGTGTAAATTCTGAAATCGAGTCTGGAAGTGTCCCTGAAATATGGAGTTGCTTTTTCTTCACCCAAAATAATATCTATAATGCCGGATCCGTCCGCACAATCGGCAGTCGATTCAAAATACTCGTCGGATATGGAAGAAAAAGAATATCCTGCAGCCATTATTGACCGGCCGTGTATATACGGGAAGTTGAATGTATTGCCCGGAACCACCTTACCCGTAAGGTCGGAATATGAAGCTCCCCATCCGGGAGAATCGTCATCGAGCCAGGGATTCAGCCTGTCAAAATCATATTGATCGCCAATTGTGATAATATCGTTGCGGTATGGCACCCCGCGATCTTCCCACCATGCAACCCCTGATATCCCGCTGTCGATCCATGAAGGGCCTGAAACACGGTCAAAACCATTTACAACCAGGACATTCCCTTTACTCCGGCTGTTGAAGCCGACCGACAGTTCCTCGGAGTCAAAACTTTCACCTCCATTGTTCAGCGCCGTGACCTTAAAGGAATAAATTGTATCGTAAGCCGGCAGTTCCATTTCGAATATTGTATCCCGTACAACCAGACCGTTATCGAACCCATTGTCTCCCTGACGCGAATATACCCTGAACCTGTCGGGAGCGGAGGTGGGTTCTCCGGCTTCAGTCACCGGCTGCCATGAGAGCCGGATCTTCTTCCCGCCGGCGGGTGTTATTGCGAAACCCTTCACAGGGAGAGGCTGCACCACATACTGCCGGTTTCCGGTAAACGCCAGGTACTTAAGAATTCCCTTGTAAACCGACCGTGAGACACTGAATCTGAACCTCGGATCAATGTTATACCTCATATCAGCGAGGTTCTGATGAGAGAGAAGCTCAAGAAGCATGGAAGTAACATCCGGGCGTCTAACCTCCGAATAAGGCTTATCCCACAGGCCTCTCCTTGTCCATTCCGGCTCATAATCCCTTCTTATGTCTTCCACTATCTGAGTCTGAACAATATCCGACAGTTCCCTCGATGACATCCGCGAGACTCCCGAAGAATATCTGCCTTCGTCGACAGTTGTGTAGAAAATGGCAAGACTCCCGATAATCGAATCGCCCGGTGTAATTCCGGCATCGGAGTGAAATGCGAGCGACAGGTCGATGGGCAAACCAAGTCCGCCAGGTCCGTCTTTCGTCCCGGTCGAATACGGGTCTCCCTTCAGGTAGTTCACCCACAAGCCTCTTGACTGATAATCATCATTGTAATCGTTCCGATTGTTGTTCGGGGAATATACAAGCGAGTCGGGCATGCCGGCATATTGCATCCAGTATCTTGAAGCCTCAATAAACCTTGGCATTCCGCTTGTTTTCCAGGAGTGGTTCGTTTCCACGCTTGTCATAGTACCTGCAGGATCGCGGGTCCCGTCAAACAACGACGGCTGGTTTTTTAATATCTCTCCGGAAGGTCTGCGTGCAACGTTTCCCATTCCCCCTCCGAACTTCACGGCATCAAGTGCGAGATAGCCCGATGCCCCTTCACTGCACGTTACCGTCACCGAACCTCTGCCCTGATCTCTGCCTTTATCGAAATTGAAGGTTCCAAGATAAATCCATGTTTCCCCTCCCATCGTCTGATCTATGACAAAATCCGTCTCACCGCCGGTATGACACACAGTATAAAGAGCCTCTTCCGTGTTGTCACGAAATAAAGGATACGAGACATAGACTGCATAATCACCTTTTTCAGGTATGTCCGGAATATAAACGGCCGTATCATCAATTACTCTCAGGGATGTCCCCTTCCTGAAAGGATTGAATCCTGTAAATATCGTATCAGTAAGAAGGAAGCCCTTTTGCAATACACTGGCGCTCCTGCCTGAAGATAGTCTGAACAGGGAACTATCTGATGAGCGGTCGTTATCAACAATTACTTCATTTGTCTGGATATCCCTTTCGCGGGGGATAAAAACATTTGCACCCGCCCTCTCAAGCATAGGAGCCAGATATGAGAGAACATAACCAGTTATTGAAACATCCTCGACGGTGCCGAATAGTTTTGCACGCTGAAACTCCCAGCGGTCGAGCGACATTTCGTAATAGTATCCATGACTGTTCCAGAGGGCGATCGATTTTCCGGCAAGCCCTTCACCCGGAGGTTCCGTACCTGTCTTCTTAACGAGAACCCTTTGGCTGCCTTCAGGTTGTGGAAGCCATGATGAATCGACAGTAAACTCCTTTCTGTAATAGTTAGGAACAAGCTGCTCGATCGCGTAGGTATTTGTTATCAGTTCGAGTTTATATTTCCGGAATTTCCTTCCCAGGGCACTGGTTACAGATTCCCTGAACAGTCTGCAGCTTTCTTCCCTGAACGGATAGTATGAAAGGCCCGGGGAAAACCACAGTGTAATTTTCCTTTCGTTTTTTTCAACCAAAACCGAGTCAATGACGGGTACTGAAATGTGGTTCCATTCCGTTAAAGGATTCTTCCAGCTTTCAAGCCTGTCCGATACTTTTCCGGAAAGCTTCTCATCATTCTGTGCATGAAGAGGATCATAACTTGCCAGAATAAGAAAGAGGAGACCGGTAAGCAGTTTCAGCAGAGTCTTATTCATCAGGGGGTAATAAGGCCTGAAATATAGTAATATTGCTCGAATTATTTATGCAATTAAGTCAGGTTGCTGGCGTTGCACTCGGAAGCTTTAGCGAAAGAGGGTTGCTGCTTCTTATAACTGATTGCTGATCGCTGACAGCTGGTTTTGGTTCTGGTTTACCAAATTTTTATTACTTTTATTCGTTTGTCAATTAATCTCTTAAACAGATATGCGTTTCAGGTCCTTCATTATAGCCGCAATTTCAATCCTGAGCCTTGGAATTCATCCCCTCGGGTCGCAGGAAGTTTCTCAGCCTTTCCTCGAATTCACTGAGCATCCATGGGTTGATTCGGTATTCAGATCACTTACCCCGGAGGAAAGGATAGGCCAGCTGATCTGGCCCGAAGTGCAACCCGGCGACGACATTGAACAATACATAAGGCTCAGCGACATAGTAAGGAAGAAACAAGCCGGCGGGATCATAATTTCAGGAGGCCGTCCGGAAAGGCTTTCCGAAATCGTGAACTATTTCCAGAAGGTAAGCGAGGTTCCTCTTTTCTTCATCCGAAAGAATGCTCTGAGACCCGGACTAGAAATGGACAGTGTGATCAGTTTCCCGTCGAGGATTACACTCGGTTCGGTCCATGATGATGATCTGATAAGGAGAATGGCCTTAGCTATTGCAGATCAGTACATCAGAGCCGGGGTGACAGTCAGCCTGAATTCTCCGGGACAGCCAGTGAAGAATGAAATAATTTTCAGGGAGAGCCTCCTTCATAATGGTATAATAACTGTCTCACGCGACTTTCCGCTGTCGCTCAGAACCGGGACTTATATACCGGTATCTGCTGATGATCCGGAAAGCACGGTGAGGGAAATCTCTGAAAAAGTCAGGAAAAATCTGATTTCCCGGCAGGACATTGATGATCAGTGCCGTAAAATCCTTTCTGCCAAATACTGGGCAGGATTATCTCATTTTTCGCCCGTCGAAGAACATAACCTGAGCGATGAGCTTTCAAAGCCTTCCCTGGAAGCTCTTGTAATTGATCTTTACTCAAATGCCCTTACAGTGATCAGGAATGAAAGCAGCTTAATACCTGTAAAAGATCTGAAGGATTTGAAAACGGCTATCGTGGCTTTCAACCGTAATGAAATCACCCTGTTCCAGAAGCGCGTTCAGGATTACATCCCTGCCGACCTGTTTAATATCGATCCGTCAGAGGAAGCGGTGGCGGCAGAACTGGAGGAAAAGCTGAAGGACTACGACCTGGTCATAGCCGGAATATTTGAAAATGATGATACTTCAGGACCTGCCCGGGGCATCGCTGATATCTCACGATTCATCGGCAAAGCCGGCAGTAATTCAAAAACTATTGCTGTTTACTTCGGTAACCCTTATCTTCCGGGCAAAACTGATCAGTTTACAAAGGCTGATGCCATTCTGCTTGCATACGAAGACAATGATTACACTCAGGATCTGTCGGCACAGCTTATTTTTGGTGGGATCGGAGCAAAAGGAACACTGCAGTCAGGAATATCAGGAATCATGCCGGCTGGCTCAGGTATCATGACAACCGGAAATATCAGGCTGGGTTATGCCCTTCCCGAGAATGCAGGCCTGTCGTCGCGGATACTTTACAGCAGGATTGACTCCGTTGTAAATATCGGACTTGAAGCCGGAGCCTACCCGGGATGCGAGGTGATGGTTGCAAGAAAAGGGATTGTAGTGTTCCAGAAAGCATATGGATTCCATACATATGAACGGCGAATTCCGGTATGGAAAGAAGATATTTTTGACCTGGCGTCTGTAACCAAGGTTTCATCAACGCTTGCAGGGCTGATGCTTCTCGACTCGCAGGGGAAATTCTCTGTCGACAACAAGCTTAGCGATTATCTTCATGAATTCAGAAATACAAATAAGGAAAACCTGCTGATGAAGGATCTCCTTGCGCATCAGGCCGGAATGAGGGACTGGATACCCTTCTGGAAAGAAACGGTGAGAGCCGATTCATCATTCAAGAGGCGTATTTTCAGTCATGAGCAGTCAGACAAGTTTCCGGTGAAGGTTGCCGATGATCTGTTCATCCACAAAAATTACAGGAAGAAAATCATGGAGGAAATCAGGAAAAGTCCTCTGGGAACAAAAAAATACGTGTATTCTGATCTGACCTTTATAATTTCAACCGGGATTATTGATAATCTCGCTGGCGAAAAATGGTATGATTTTGTGACAAGTAATATATATCACAAACTGGGCGCCTATGATATCTGTTTCAATCCTCATCTAAAGTATCACCTCGAACGCATAGTACCTACCGAATACGACTCCCTTTTCCGCCGGCAGCTTCTTCACGGAACCGTTCATGATGAGGGTGCTGCAATGCTTGGTGGGATATCGGGGCATGCCGGACTTTTTGCCACTGCCAACGACCTTATGAAGCTTATGGAAATGTACAGGCGGATGGGAGAATACGGCGGGGAGCAGATAATCGGCAGGGATGTGATGGAGCGATACACCAGGGTGCAGTTCCCTGAAAACGATAACCGCAGGGGGCTGGGGTTTGACAAGCCTCTTCTCAACAACAGCGAAGTGAGTGATACAGAAGCCTATCCTGCAAAGGGCGCTCCGCCTGAAAGCTTCGGCCATTCGGGCTATACCGGCACTTTTGTATGGATGGATCCCGTAAACGAAATAACTTATGTTTTCCTTTCGAACAGGGTGCATCCGACAAGAAACAACAACCTTTTGTCGGAGCTTAATATCAGGTCACAGATACTGCAGGCGGTGTATGATTCGATGGCGGTCCCCAACCACTAGAGGGTAAAAAAAGCATAGATTAATTGACATTCAATCCGCTTACCTTTAGTTTCAATGATTTACCATTCAGATCGCTGTTGTAGCAATAACCTTTGATGGTCCTCTTTTCCCCTGGTAATAGCGAAAAGTAGTTATCATCCAGGTAAACAGGAGCAATAAAACGTCCGGTCTCAGCATCAAGGATCATGAGTTCAACAGAAAAGGCAAGGTGCTCCGACGGATTCTCCACCTCCATTGTCAGCTCAGTTTTATCCTCAAGGTGTGCGGATTTAAGATCAGACACAAGATTCACATCGGGAAGATTGTTGATCTGGCGCAGATTCTGATGTTTTTTCATCGGGGTATGATACCAAAGGGTCCTGTTCCAGTCAAGTTCGTCTTTTGCCGTGGAAACCAGATACTGATTTATTGCCAGGGATTCGCCTGTGCCTGAGGTAATCCTGAGATCGATAAAATATGCCATATCAAGTCCTCTGATATTATCCGGAAGACTGAATGCCACCTTCCTTTCATCAATACCGAGCTCAAAAGGAATATCCCGGGCCAGCAACTCCTTCATGCCGAGGTTGAATACCCTGACCTTAAGATTAAGATTTTCATGGCCTTGCAGCGAAGAATTGGATACAAGTATTTCGTTCTTCCCGTAATCATAGATTGCCTGAAGAGGTTCAAGGGCTTTTTTCGTTCCGTAAAATGCACCATTTGGAAGCAGGTCGAAACCATAGAGCTGCCAGATCAGCTTAGGCCACGAAGAATTAAGCATCCACTGTATTATTCCTGTTGCATCATAGGTGTTCACCCGGAAAGCCTCAAACATAGGTCTTATAGACTCATAATTAAGCAATTGAGCCTTCTGACAATATTCTTCCAGATCAGCCGGTTTGCCGAATCTTTCGTTCATGGCAGCATTGTACCGGTCAAGCGTCTGGAACTGATTCCTGCCGCAATGGAATTCCCAGGTATCGTTTTGAGGCCAGAGAGAAGCTTCAGGGATCATTTCGCGTATCGACTCCACGGGTGGCACCTGTGCCCCGGGGCCTGTTTCGGTGTTAAAGCCGTATGCTCCGCCATGCAGGGTGTCAGCATACCAGTAAACCGGGGGAACATATTCATAGGGACCTTCCATTTTCATTCCCGACCATCCCGAGATTGTACTTTTTTTCATGGCGGCTGATGTGACCATCGGACGTGTCGGATCGTCGGCAGCAAGAATCTCAATATATTTTCTTTCAAGCTCGGGAAGAGGCAGCATATCGCTCCCGGTCATCCACATAAAGATACTGGGATGATTCCGGAGCCATTTTATCATATCCTTCCACGAACTGGCAACGAGTGCAACCTCTTCCGGTGTCTGAACACAGCCATAAAGGTCGTCGCATACCTTTTTCCCGCAGTATTCGGGCCACTCCCACTGGCAGCTCCAGCCTGTCATTATAAGCACACCCTGTCTGTCGCATATATCATAAAGGTCGTGATTATTGCCCCAGAAGCCTTCAGGACGAATAGTGTTCAGATTCATATGCCTGACATACTCGATCTGGCGCTCCAGCTTTACGGAGTCGGGCATCAGGAACAGCTGATCGACCCAGCCACCACCCTTTACAAGTATTTTCTTCCCGTTAAGGATATAACCCTTATGTTCCCTGCCGTATTTCCTGTAAGTATAATCTGAAATATCGCGAATACCGAACTTCGTGTCCACCTTGTCGCTCACTTCGCCGGCGGTTACAAATTCAACTTTCATGTCATACAGTTCGGGCTTCCCCAGATCGTGAGTCCACCATATTCTTGGATTATCAATCCTCAATTCAGGGTAATCCTCAGGAGTGAATGTGACAAGTTTCTTTTCACCCGGAGAAAACCTGATTTTTTGTTTCAGAATGATCTCATCACCTATTGTCACATTAACCATTCCCGATGCTTTTGCATCGCTGTTGTTGGTTGCTTCGCAGGTAACCGTAAGATCAGCGTGGTTCAGGGTGGCTGTATCGAGTTTTGTCACTACGAACGGATATCTCAGGGAAACGTCCCCTGAAGAACGCAGTCTCACCTCGCGCCAGATTCCCATGCCGCGGTCGGGGGCTTCGGGGTTCCAGTCGACAAAACCGACTGTCAGGTCACCGGCGGCAGGAGGGCTTACCTCGACTGCAAGAATATTTTCTGAATCCTTTCTGATCAGTTCTGTTACATTGATTGTGAACTGTCTGAATGCTCCCTCCAGAGTGTCGGCCGAAGCAATCTTCACCCCGTTCAGCCAGATATTTGCACGGAAGATAATACCGTCGAATTCAAGGATATGGGTGGATGCAGGATTGGATCCGGTTCTGAAGCTTCGCCTGTACCACCAGGGTCCCTGAAACTCTGCGGCATCGACATTTTCCATGTTTTTCCCGAAGAAAACGTCGCCGTAAGCGCCGTTTTTAACCAGCGATCCGAAAACCGTCGAAGGCACTTCGGCAGGGAACCATCCATCGAGGCCTCCCATGGAACCTGACAGATCTTCTCCGGTCATTCCGGCCTTAGCCGAGGATTGGATCATCCAGTCTTTATCGAGCAGGATTACAGAGGGAGATTCATTATTTCCGGAACACGATACAAGCGTTCCGACAAAAATGATAAAGAAGGCTGCTGGCAGGCAGTTGCGGAGTTTAATGATTGGCTTCATAGATGCGGGAATTTGTGATAAGTGTTTTGGTCAGGATAATCTTATAAATTTATAGAAAAAAGATGATTACAAGGAGTGTTCGTTCGGACTGACCCCGATAGGATAAAAGTTTCAACCAGTCAGCTTTATGTGGTTTGCGTAAAATTTGAGACAGCATATAAGGGATAAACCAATATATTATTATAAGATGAGAAAGGTTCAAGAGCACATCGGATTCCGGAGTTTAATGCTTTTTTTTCCAAAAATATATACATACTCTGGAGTGAGCCTCGTCTCCCGGCCTTAACTTCTACAGGAATTATCTTCCCATTTCTTGCTATAATATAATCTACTTCAGCTTGCGCAGACTTTTCCTCGCGTTGCCAATAATATAATTCAGACTTTTCATAAGGACTGGAATACTTTGTCAGTTCCAATCCAACGAACATTTCGGCTATTTTGCCTTTATTTACGAAATCTGAAGGGAGGGAGATCAAAATATCTTCAACTTCGAGATGGAGAAGGCGAAGCAGAAGAGCCGGATCAATAAATATATACTTACGGAACTTATCATTAGCTTCAGCGCCAAGCGGAATAGCATTTGCAGAAGTATGTGTTACAGGTTTAATCAAACCTGCCATGGAAAGCATATCAGTTGCCTGCTTAACCTGTCGTGTATCGTATTCATTTCCAACGCTTGAATATTTGAATTTAGAACAGGTATTTGCGGCAACTGCATTCATGGTATTTCTTAATAAATTAGGATCAATCCGTTTATGATATTTCGAAAAATCATCCAGATAAGTCTGAATTATATCGTTGTGTATCGCTTTGCATTTGTTGTAATTATTTGTCTCTTTCCAGAGGTTTACGGCAGCAGGCATGCCTCCAATCAGCTGGAAATAGCGAATCTGCTCAACCAATTTCAGATGCAAGGATTCTGAAAGCGGCTGGTGAACGGATGCATGCTTTTTTGCCTCGAGTAAGACACCAAATCCTAAAGCATTAAGAAATTCATTGAATGAAAAGGGATACATATAAAGCGACCTTATTCTTCCTACCCCGAATGAGGAGAGGTCTTTTAACGCAAATTCAAGTAAGGAACCGGCAGCTATGATATGCAGTTCAGGATAATCTTCATAAAAAAACCGAAGAGAATTAATAGCTGCTTCACAACCCTGAATCTCATCCAGAAATACCAATGTATCTCCAGGAATTACAGGAACAGAAGTAATGGCTGATAATTCATTGCAGATGCGTTTTGGAGAGAGTTCTCCGTCAAAAATTCTTTTTAGCCGCTCATCCTTTTCAAAATTTATTTCTGCGAAAAACCTGAATGACTTAGCCAATTGTCGAACTGCCGAAGACTTCCCAACCTGCCTGGCGCCTCTGATCAATAATGGTTTATGATGTTTATCATTTTTCCATTTCAACAATTCCGGATCAATGTCTCTGGGCAGATATATTGCAGCAAGGTTTTTCATTTCCTATTGTAATCAATTAGCAATTAATGCAAATATAAATATTTTCCCAGATATATTGATCGTATTTCCTTTGAATTTGATAAATTATGGCATCGTATTAATGCAATATTTGAACAAATAAGCCATCGTATAATTTGGGATCCTGATCAGGAACAGCCATATATGTCAGAGTGGCGCCGTGTTTCGCTTTCAATGCCGGTTGAAGTATCCCAGTACTTAGTCGGTTTTATGGAAAACAGAATAGGTGAAAATTTCTTTTGGTTCCAGCTTTGAATGTACGCTGATGATTTTACCTCAATCCTTATCCTGTTGTCTATGATCAGGTCAAAGGCCTCCCACTCCTGACGAGGTATCGCGGGATCAAATTTTAGTGCGGTTCCCACAATTAATTCCGCCAGAAGTCCTCGCATTGTGTTGCTTACAAGATCGGACGAACTCCAGCGCCAGAAATCAATAAGAGTATATCCGGTATTTATTCCGTTAAAAGAAACGGCTTCTTTACCGTACTTTGGTGTTGCAATGATTTTACCAAGACCGTTCATGATATCATGCCCAGGCAGATCCATAATAGTTAATGTTGTTCTCTTTCATAAAATCCCCGAAAAGGGTATAAGCCTTGTTTTTGCCTCCGAATCTTTTCTGAATCTCCAGCAGCAGCAGATGTCTATCGGCATTTGGTATCCCGAATAAGGGAAACATTTTTTCAACCTCCTGAGGTTCTACGGTATAGGTGTATTCATAGTCTGAATCCCCCCAGTATTCCTCCACTCGTTTTCCCAGATCCTGACCGTCGAATATCAGCTGGCCCTTTTCATTAAAATACATACTCATATGTATTGAAATGTGTGGTAATTCCTCGGAGTAAAGAATGATTTTTTCCATAGTGTTTTATGTTATGAATTAATTTCAGGTATATCAGGTAATAAATCCCGGAAATAACTTACAATGTTAGTCTCCAATTTCATAATAAATGTATTTGAATCAACGTACCAAACGATTCATAAAGGAACTGGTTCGCCTGAAGTGCAAGACACAGAACAAGATGCCTGTGGAGTTGATCAGGGAAATGCAGTACGAACTGGATCAGTGGAAGCAGAAAGACAAGAAGTAACTTCCCGGCCTGGATAATGGGTTGTGAATTGCTTTCAGAATGTATCTTTGACATATTGAGCACAACCCTAACAGTTGAGTGTAGCGGCAGTAAGGGATTGCGGGCTTCATCACTGTCAACTACACCTGAGACTATGCGGGGCAGGATGCTCGAATACCAAGGAAACCCTTATTGCTGTTACACTTTGTTACCCAACGTAATTAATCCAATCAATAGAATTTTGTCGCAAATTTAAAATTTTCATACAAATATAAAAACTTATTATACAATTGTTTACCGTTAATAGCGCATTGAGTCTTCGGCCATTTTTGTTACAACTTCATTCTCAAAGTTGTAAAGTTTCACCCAAGTTAGAGACGAAACATCT
Organism: Bacteroidales bacterium; assembly: GCA_034004115.1. Classification (GTDB taxonomy): domain Bacteria; phylum Bacteroidota; class Bacteroidia; order Bacteroidales; family VadinHA17; genus LD21. The sequence goes on from JAVEXG010000042.1 coordinate 13,170, forward strand.
GCGCTTTGTGGGGTGATGACTACAAAATTCATAGTGGTTCTTCGCGGATTGTGATCAATCCATGTCCCTGAATTCACATAAATACATTTCTTATTGTCTAAATTTTCAGAGGCAACAATTTTGGGTTCATGCGTATGACCAAATACGACAATTCTTTTATCTGAGGCAGGGTTCATAAAGTATTGCAAAATTGCCTGACGGTCGGTCTCGGTACTTGAAATTACCGAATCGATTGCTTCAGCAGTTGTAATATGAATTGGCACATTATTGAGGGTTTGCCGTGCCTCCCAATTATCCTGAATTCCATTATAGAGATTCAAATCTATTACTCCACCTGGAGATGATTGATAAGGAACAAGATCGTTAACTGAATAAGATTCTGTGAATCCATTTAAGTTTGTATGAATAATTGCCTCATCAAATCCGTTTGTTATAGGGAACATCTTCGCTGTCATTTCCCAGGTGTTCCAATATTTAAATAATAAATCCTGACTTTCATCCCCTGTACTGTTTTGGGTAATAACCGGCAAGGCATCACCAGGTGTTGGGTGGCTTTGTATCACACAGAGCGTAGCTATTCTTGTAAAAAAGTAACCGGGAGGCAATATCGTACCAGGAGCAATATCCTGATTTGAAATCGGGTCAGGGGCACAGAAGAAATTGTAGCGGTGACCATGCTCAATGGCAATTTTGGGAAAGTCAACAGGTGAGTATGTACCTAACCCCAATACTGCGTCCCGTGCCTGACTTATTCCCGGAAGGACACTTTCAATATTTGCAGCGGTAATTGTTAAGTCATGATTTCCGGGGACATAAGTAACAAGAATGTTCCCTTCCTGAATAATATTATTTAATGCATCAAATACGCCTTGGTTGGCCGTCTCAATTCGCTGCACAAAATCTGCCTGATCACTTCCCTGATAAGTATCTGTTGTGGCTGGCACAAACCATTCATCAAGCAAATCTCCTGCGATAACAAGTTCTTTAACATCTGGAGAAACTTTTATCATTTTAATCAATTCCTCAAGAGCCTCAAGATTATCCTTACACTCTGCATATGCAAGGTCTGCACCGAGATGCATATCGCTCATAACAACTATCATATTCTTCTCATTCCCGCCATTGCTAAATGGGTTTATTTCTGAATCTGTTGGATCTGACTTATCGCATGATGCAAATACACTTAAGAATAGTATCACAAAAAATGCACTTAATAATCTCATAATAATTTTCATGGTATACATGTATATAATTCTTTCCTACTCGTAAAGCTTTTCGGAATCCGCTCTTTTTTATAATTAAATTCTGATCTTCAATTTTCCTGATTCATAATAATCCTATTTTTCGTCTTAAGGGATTGTCCCTGTTTTCAAACGCGACTCGTTATAATGTTGTGTAACGTCCGCAGGTATGAACCGTTGCGTTTTCAAGGCGCTTTGTAGTCGAGTCAGCAAAAGGCAACCAGGAGTGATACCACCGGGAATCCTCTGCCAGCAATGGTTTATCCATGTTGTTGTGAGCTGCCTATTATTACAATCAATTAATTAGGATCTCCAATCCATAAATTACTACCTGCTTCACAATCTCGATCTGTAATAATGCAGCAACTAAAAAGAATATGTGCAAACATAATTTGTCGAAAAGCAGTATCATTATCAAAATGTATCATTGTTGTAGAATCATTTTCTGAGAACATTTGATAATACTTGTCTGAATCAAGCTTTTTTGCATATTCGACTATTTTGTCACTGTCAGAAAAGTTAAAGAAATTTACATTCTCTAATTCTTCCTTACATCAAAACTCGAAATAATGATGTTTAGTACTCAGAATAACTGAATCAACATATTAAGTCCATTTGGAATCATAAGTAATGCCTTTTTCGAGATTCAATGCACCTTATAAAAATGGTGCTTCACAGCAAATTTTCCTTAATTCACCAGAATTGAGATCTTTTACCTTAATAACAATATAACTTGGCGCAGTAGAATTATTGTGATCGGCTGTTGAGAAGTTTTTCTAAATGATTGAATCATTTGAGTACTTGTCAAATATACTGTTAACAGTATTAGAATCACCTGCCTTATTCCTGGACTGGTTTCTATTTCCACAGGATTGGAGAAATACTAATGCCATAAGTCCGGGTAATATCTGTTTCATATGTGTTTTTTGGGGGGTTGCGCACAACTGCTTAATATGCACCTTTGGTACGTTGTGAATCGCTTTCAGAATGTGTCTTTGTCATACCGGGCACAACAATTGCTCAATGTTTAATATGCAGAGTATTTGTGGATGGCTTTCCCAAAAAGTAAAAGCGCCTGATCCTTAAGAACCAAGCGCTTTATTTTATTCCTTTTTCAATTTTGTGGTGCCCAGAACAAGACTCGAACTTGCACACCGTAACCGGCACCAGCCCCTCAAGCTGGCGTGTCTACCAATTTCACCATCTGGGCGAAGAAAAGGCTTAAAGGCGTTAAGGCGTAACGGCACAACGGCCTCAAGACCTGACGACTTTAAGTCAATTATCTGTGTACTATGTAAATGAACCAAATTTAACCGGTGTTCCCCTAATGGAGCCTTTGCGCCCTTGCGCCTTTACACCTTTACACCGTTCCTGTGCCCAGAACAGGACTCGAACCTGCACATCATTGCTGACACTAGTCCCTGAAACTAGCGCGTCTACCAATTTCGCCATCTGGGCTTCATTCTGCTCAGGGCTCAGGTCCAGGGGCTCAGGGGTTGTTCCTGCCCTGCGCTCTGTGCTCTTAGCTCTGTGCTTTTTGCTCTTAGCTTTTCTTAGCGGGCACAAAAATAACAAAAAATTTAAAAACAAATAATCGAATATTGCAGAAAAGTATATTTTTGACCCCAGATTAATATTTCCGCATATGATGATAAAAAAACATATGATACTCCATAAGCGTCCATACTACAGGTCTGCATAATCTTTTAACACATCTGAATGATTTAAGAGAAACCAGACCTGCAGGATAGAGCAGGTTTTTTTGTAACTATTAATAACCAAGGTCATAAAGAGAGCAAGATGAAAATCATGAAATTCGGCGGCACATCGGTCGGCACCCCCGACAGGATGAAATCAATAGTACCGCTGATCACAGGGGAAGAAAGAGTAGTAGTGGTGCTGTCCGCCCTTTCGGGCACCACAAACAGTCTGATCGAGATATCAGAACTGATCTATGCCGGCAAAACCGAGGAGGCAGTAAGCAAAAATGAAGCTCTCCGGTCGAAATACAGGCAGGTTATCAGCGATCTGTTTTCAACAGAGGCCTTCAAAAAAGAAGGTAATGAGCTGATCGACTCGCATTTTGACTATATCGGCGAGTTCATTGCCAAGGCTTTTACAAAACTCCACGAGAAAGCAATCGTTGCCAGGGGCGAACTCCTGTCAACAGCCCTCTTCAATAATCTTCTCCGTGAAAGAGGTATCGGATCGGTGCTCCTTCCGGCTCTGAATTTCATGCGCATCGACAAGGACGGCGAACCTGATGCCTTTTACATAGCTGAGAACTTCAAAAGAGAACTTGCCGCCTGTCCTGATGAAAATGTAATAATTACCCAGGGATTCATCTGCCGGAATGCCTATGGCGAGATCGACAACCTGAAACGCGGAGGAAGCGACTTCACAGCATCATTGATAGGCGCGGCAATAAATGCCTCAGAGATACAGATCTGGACCGATATAAACGGGTTCCACAATAACGATCCGAGGTTCGTGCAGAACACTAAGGTCATACGCGAAATCTCCTTTGACGAAGCGGCTGAACTGGCTTATTTCGGGGCAAAGATACTCCACCCGTCAAGCGTTAATCCGGCAAGGGAAAAGAACATACCTGTGAGGCTGAAAAACACCTTGAATCCTGAAGATGAAGGCACTCTGATAACCTCAAACACATTTTTCGAGGATTACAAAGCCGTTGCAGCGAAGGACGGGATTTCAGTCATCAGGATAAAGTCCGACAGAATGCTTATGGCTTACGGTTTTATAAGAAAGGTATTTGAGATATTCGAGGCTTACAAGACTCCTGTCGACATGGTGACAACCTCAGAGGTTTCAGTATCGATAACCGTCGACAATCCACAATATCTGAAGCAGATCGAAATCGACCTCAGGGAACTGGGTTCTGTTGAAGTCGAACATGACCAGAGCATTATATGCGTAGTCGGTGATTTCCGTACTGAAAGGACCGGCTCTGCCCCCGAGATATTCGAAGCCCTCGACACGATACAGCTTAAAATGATATCATACGGGGCCAGCGACCACAGCCTGTCAATACTTATCGATTCCAAAGACAAGGTTCAGGCTTTGAATCTACTCAACCAATACCTTTTCAACCGGTAAGATGATGAAGCGAAGCATTGAAAGAAAATTCAGGGAAATTCCCACTCCTTTCTATTATTATGATCTCGATGTTCTGAATGAGACATGCCGGAAAGTGAAGGAAGAATCGGAGAAATCGGGTTTCAGCATCCACTATGCCGTAAAGGCCAATGCCAATCCCAGGATACTTGGAATAATAGCATCGTACGGATTCGGAGCCGATTGCGTATCGTATAATGAAATCGAAAGGGCAATTGAATGCGGTTTCAGTCCTTCCGACATTGTGTTTGCCGGTGTAGGCAAAACCGACCGCGAGATTGAATCTGCGCTGAAGGCACGGATTTCATGCTTCAACTGCGAATCGATAGCCGAGATTGAAGTTGTCGACTCAATTGCCGGCAGACTGAAAATGAATGCGACAATTGCATTGAGGATCAATCCCTACATCGAGGCGCATACTCACAAATACATAACCACCGGGATTGCCGAGAGCAAATTCGGCATAAGCACATGGGAACTGAAGGATGTGCTTGAGAGAATGACAACACTCGGCAATGTAACGCTCGACGGTATTCATTTCCACATAGGATCGCAGATAACAAAAATGTCAGTTTTTAAGAGTCTGTGCTCAAGGGTCAATGAACTGCAGGAGTGGTTTTCCTCACAGAATATCGATCTGAAAACCATCAACCTGGGAGGAGGACTCGGCATTGACTACAACAATCCTGACAGCGCTCCGAAGTTCGGTGAGTATTTCTCACTGATAAGGGAGCTTGTAAGAATACGTCCCGGACAGAAGATTCACTTAGAACCGGGACGCTCGATTGTTGCCCAGTGCGGGTCGCTGATCACAAAAGTCCTGTATATCAAGAAAGGAAGCAATACGACTTTTGCAGTAGTGGATGCAGGGATGACTGATCTGATCCGTCCGGCACTGTATCAGGCTCATCATGAGATACAGAATCTCACCTCTTCCGAAAAACCGGCGAAATATGATGTGGTCGGGCCCATCTGCGAATCGTCCGACACTTTCGCAAAATTTATAGAGCTTCCCGCGACCAGCCGTGGAGATATCCTGGCTATAAGGTCGGCAGGAGCCTACGGGGAGACTATGGTATCGAGATATAACCTGAGGGATATTCCCAGGTCAGTCTTTTCAGGCGAGATTTAGATCACCCGGATTTACTTTGACGCTTCATCCCTCACCTTACTATGTTTTATGCCATAGAAGAAGTATATGGCAAAACCAATGATCATCCATACTATCAGCCTGAGCCATGTGTCTCCCGGGAGTGCAAGCATCTGAACAAGGCAGAATACCGCACCCAGGATCGGAACCAGCGGCACCCACGGGGTTTTGAATGGTCGGTGAAGTTCGGGTCTCCTTTTTCTGAGTACAAGCACGCTTATGCAGACGATAATGAAAGCAAGGAGTGTTCCTATCGAAACCAGTTCGCCAAGGATGCTAATCGGCAGGATACCTGCAATTATCATTGCGAGCGAACCTGTTATTATGGTACTGACATAGGGAGTCTGGAACTTTGGATGAACTTTGGAGAACACCGGCGGGAGCAAGCCATCCTTTGACATCGTGTAGAAAATCCTCGGCTGTCCAAGAAGCATTACAAGAATCACGGAACTGAGTCCGGCAATAGCGGCTATTTTAACAATTGGCCTGAGCCAGAACATGCCTTTACCCATTGCATCGACACCTACGGCAACCGGATCGGGTACATTCAACATAGTGTAACTGACGATTCCGGTAAGCACGATTGCAACAAGAATATAAAGTACAGTGGAGATTCCGAGCGATCCAAGAATTCCTATTGGCATGTCGCGCTGCGGATTTTTGGCCTCCTGGGCTGCTGTTGACACAGCATCAAATCCGATATAGGCGAAGAAAATCACCCCTGCTCCTCTCAGTATTCCGCTTATGCCGAATTTCCCGAACTCGCTTCCGTAAGCCCTCAGCCACTCCCGGAAGGAACCATATTCGGCAATCGGGGTTGATTCAACCTTGTTTGGAGGAATGAAAGGAGTCCAGTTAGCAGCCTTGACAAACATAAATCCGATTGCGATAAACAGGATAATTACCGCCACTTTGGTTATTACCATTACATTATTGAAGTTGGCCGATTCCCTTATTCCGATAACAAGAAGGGTTGAGAGAAGGGCCACTATGAACATTGCGGGGAGATTAAGGATGCAGGTAACATGAGGAAGGGCATCCACACTGATACCTGAAGCCGCAAGTGTCTGGGAAAAAACGTCGGTAAGCTCTTTCCATCCCATATCCGGAACGTTGACGAGTACTGTTCCCGTTGCGCCGATAAACTGCGGAGGTATAAATATATTAAGGTCTTTGAGGAAGCTGACCACATATCCTGACCAGCCCACCGAGACGGTTGAAGCTGCAAACAGGTATTCGAGAATCAGGTCCCAGCCGATAATCCACGCCAGAAACTCACCCAGAGTTGCATACGAGTAGGTATAGGCGCTTCCGGCTATGGGGATCATGGATGCAAACTCGGCATAGCACAAGCCTGCAAATCCGCAGGCAAGTCCCGAAATTATGAAAGATATCACTATTCCCGGGCCTGCATACTGGGCAGCAGCCTGACCCGTAAGAACAAAAATCCCGGCGCCGATTATGGCTCCGATTCCAAGAGTCGTCAGATTGAGAGCAGAAAGCGATCGTTTCAGCCCCCCGCTATCCTTCGATTCTTCCATCAGCTGGCCAAGCGGCTTGGTCAGGAACAATTTGCTTTTTGACATTGGAGTTTTGTATCAGGATATGGTTAAGGTTATCAATACAAACGTAACTTTTTTTTTCAAAAATTAAATAAAATGTCATAGCCAGAAATAAAACATTGACCATGTTCAAAGGATCTTTTTGATTTTTTAACAAATAAACCCCTACCTTTATGAGGAATAAATTATACGACATGAGACGGATACTTATACTGATAATACTCTCAGCGTTTCTTGCATCGTGTGCATCGCTGGGAAAATACAGGGAACTCCCTGAGGTAAAAGCCTGGGAAAGCGAAATAGAAAAATTTGAGCAGCTCGACATTGTAAAATCATATCCTTCCGATGCCATAATGTTTGCCGGAAGTTCAAGCATCAGGCTGTGGTCGACCCTTGGAAAAGACATGCTTCCCTACAATGTAATCCAGAGAGGATACGGCGGGGCAAAACTGAGCGATTTTGCAGTGTATGCCGACAGAATATTATATCCTCATCCGTGTCAGGCGATAGTAATTTTCATAGCAAACGATATTACGGGCAGTGATACTGACAAGAGCCCGATGGAAGTTTCAAAGCTTTTCAGGCAAACCCTTTACATAATCCGCAGGCAGTTCAAGGACACGCCTGTTTTCTGGGTGAGCGTCACCCCTACTCCCCTGAGATGGCATGTGTGGCCTGAAATAAAGGAAGCAGGCGAAATGATAAGGGAAATTTGTGAAGACCACCGTAATACGTATTACATCGACACTGAAAGATATTTCACCAACGCAAACGGTCTTCCAAGGGCCGAACTCTTTCTTGACGACAGGCTCCATCTCAACGAGGAAGGTTACAGGGTATGGTCGGGTGTTATCAGGAATGAGCTGAACAGCAAATTAATGAAGTAACCATTCAGAAAATTCACACTGTTATTATGAAGAAGATATACATTCTTTTTGCCATGACTTTACTTTTTAACAAGGGTTACGGGCAGGTTGAGATAATTGCCCACAGGGGAGCTTCTTACCTGGCGCCCGAAAACACGGTTGCTTCTTCACGTCTTGCCTTTGAACTTGGCACCGATGCAGTCGAGGTGGATATCTACCTTTCTGCCGACAACAAGATTGTGTGCATCCATGATGCAAATACAAAACGCACAGCGGGAGCCGGTCACGTTGTAAAAGACACCGGTTCGGAAATTCTGAGGTCGCTGGATGCGGGTTCATGGAAAAGTGCAGAGTACAAGGGAGAAAAGATCCCGTTTCTGAAGGAAGTGATCAAATCGGTGCCAAAAGGCAAAAAGCTGGTTGTTGAAATCAAATGCGGAAGCGAGGTACTCCCCTACCTTAAAAAAACCGTAGGCAGGTACCTTAAAAGCCGGGACTTTACTTTCATTGCGTTTGACTTTCAGACAATCACCGACACAAAAAAAACTTTCCCCGGCAATCCCTGTCACTGGCTTTGCAGCAATAAAGCCCTGCTTGAGAAAAATCTCCCCCTGGTACCGGGTGCAGGACTTGACGGGGTCAGCCTGAGCTATGGACTGATCGACGAGCAGGTGGCCGGGAAGGTAAAAGATCTTAATCTTGAACTCTTTACCTGGACCGTGGACGATCCGGCTGAAGCCAGAAGGCTGATAACACTGGGAGTAAGGGGCATAACCACAAACAGGCCGGGATGGCTGCGCGAACAGATCTTTTAATCGGAAGGGAAGAATTTCAAAGTCAGATCATAAAACTGCAAATATGAAAAAACAGTTGTCGCGCCGGACATTCGTTACCAGCGCTGTGGGCGCAGGAACAGCTGCATTAATCTTTCCGCAGCTTTCCGCATTAACGCTTCAGCGTGAAGGGAACCCGGTTAGGCCGATTATAATAACCAGCCATTCAAACGAGACCGGAAAGCTTGCCATGGATGCAGGTTGGGAAGTGCTCAGGGCAGGAGGCAATGCAGTGGATGCCGTCGAAAAAGCCGCCAATGTCATAGAGGCTGATCCTGAGGACACAAGCGTAGGCTACGGAGGTCTGCCAAACGAGCACGGGGTGGTTCAGCTCGATGCCTCATTCATGGACGGGAAAACCTACTCCGCAGGTGCCGTGGCATGTCTCGAAAACATAAAAACGCCGTCATCTGTTGCAAAGCTCGTGATGCAGCGGACCGATCATGTCCTGCTTGTGGGAGCAGGGGCACTCGACTTCGCAAGGGCGTGGGGATTCAGGGAAGAGAACCTGCTTACAGAAAAGGCAAGAAAAATATGGCTCAGATGGAAGGAAGAACTCAGTCCGGATGATGACTGGGGATCGCCCGAACATCTTCAGAATATCAGGAAGAAAGAATCATATTACAGAGATTTTCCCGATATCGAGCATCATTACGGCACAACCAACGTGCTTGCGATCGATGCCAACGGAGATATAGCAGGATGCACCACAACAAGCGGACTCAGCTTCAAGCTGAACGGACGTGTGGGTGACTCCCCCATTATCGGTGCCGGCCTTTATGTCGACAACGAAGTCGGAGCCGCCGGAGCCACAGGCCGCGGTGAGGATGTAATCAAGTCATGTGCATCATACTACATAGTAATCAGGATGAAGGAAGGCATCTCACCGCAGAAGGCCTGCGAAGAGGCACTCCGGATGATAATTGACAGGTACAGAAAAATAAATCCGGACTTCTATCCATCGGAGAAATTCGTTGCAATAAACAGGTTCGGAGAATACGGCTGCGCTTCGATGACGGGAGGCAGAAATCCTCAGATGTCGGTCATGAGCAGCAAGGGATTCCTCAGGCATGAAGGCATTGTGGCATATGCCGGAAGGCCATAGGGTTTAGATATCAATATTTTAGGAATGATGTAATTTTTTTGCCGGTTTGACGTTAATATATTTGAAATCATTTGATTATGCCGGATGTACAAACAAAGACTAATTTTCTTTCCAGTATGAAAAGGGTTTTATTTCTTGTGGGACTGTTCCTTCTTGCATCATGTGCCTCGGTCAAACAAACGGGATCGGGGGAAGATTCACTTGTTCTTACACGCAAATATGTCGGAAACTTTGTGGAGTACCGTCAGCATATCCCCGAAAAACTGGGCCAGCCCTATCTCATCTGGATCAAAACGACAATGGACAGTACTTACGGCAAAATTTCAGCCTTTGGCGAGAGATGTGATTTCAAAGCCGGAGACAGGCTCTATATAAAAAGAAACCAGGTTTCACCCGGTCCTATCTCTACTTACTGGGAATACCAGATTGAATCGGATGACAAACGGGTAGTTTACAAACTGAGTGAATTCCAGCACGACCGGAAAAATCTGATCGGGACCTGGTTCTAGAAAAAAATCCGGAGCCCGATAAAGAGCCCCGGATCGTTGCTTACCTGATATAATCCTCATCGCATAACTGAGGTTATTTCTTCACAACCCTCTTCTCATAAAGTTCTTCCCAGCCTGTGATATCATCACTTGCTGCCGGTTGCAGTGTGCTGTCCGCCTTCCTTTCGATCTTGCGGATCACCATATGTCCGTCGCGTTTGCCGGTACCCTTGGTGTGTTCCACGTAATCGACATATGCGATAAACCTGTTTATCCTGTGTGGCATCACTTCAGGAGTTCTGATGAATCCCACATCATCGTCCTTCAGAGTGTAGTTGTCATGATTTTCTTCCCACACATCTACATAGTAGACTATCTTGTCGAGATCGGCGAACACTGTTTTTCCTTCAGCATCGGTGAATCCCTCATTGATGCTGTTTGCTTCATTTTCCCAGTCAATGAGCCTCGGGTACAGGATAACGCTTGCTCCCTGAACCGGGTACTTGTCATAAAATTCGAGGACCTCGATTTCGAGGAGTGTTGGTATTTTTACATCCAGGTCGAGGGAGGCCACATCGGTAAGTCCGCCGGTCGACCATACCTTAAGCCTGACGTTGTAAACACCCGTTGAGGTGAATCTGTGTACAGGATTCTGTTCGTCGGATGTGTATCCGTCGCCAAAATCCCATTCAAAATCAATTGCATTTTCCGATTCATTCGTGAACCAGACATCTTCCCCGACAACCGGGTCGCCAGGACTTGCTGAGAAGTAGGCTCTCGGTGACATTTCACATGAAACCAGAACAAGGGGAAGAAGGATCGAGAGGAATAGTATCTTTTTCATGACTCAGTAAATTG
>JAVEXG010000043.1:0-24261 GCA_034004115.1 Bacteroidales bacterium
TTATTATTTATCTAATCTAACTAACTTCTCAAAAGTATGACGAAAAAAATCATGGGAATCGTTTCATTACATACAAGTTCAAGGCTTGTTATGAAACTTTTGACAGTGTTGGTATTGCTCGGTACTTTGCCTGCATTTACTGCAAGCGCTGATCCGGGTGATATGCAGCAGAAGAGGATCACCGGCCGTGTCACAGACAATACGGGGGCACCGCTGCCCGGTGTGAACATTCTGGAAAAAGGCACCATCAATGGTGCAATTAGCGATGGCGAAGGAAGCTATGCCCTTACCGTTGCCGGTCCGAGTTCGGTACTTACCTTCTCGTTCATCGGTTATACCAGTCAGGATGTGGCCGTCGGGTCACTGAATACTGTTGATGTGGTCCTTGTCGAAATGTTGTCGGCTCTCGATGAGATTGTTGTAGTTGGTTATTCAACCCAGGCCAGGAAATCCCTTACAGGATCCGTGTCGCAGGTTGGTGCCGCTGAACTTTCTGAGAGTGCCGCCAGTAACCCGATCACCCGTCTTCAGGGTAAGATCGCAGGTGTGACAATCCTCAACCAGCACACCCCAGGTGAGGGCTCCACGATCAGGATCCGGGGTATGACGACAATCAACGACGCAAACCCGCTTTACGTTGTTGACGGAGTACCTGGAGGTTCCTACTCACCAAACGATGTTGAAACCATCACCATTCTTAAAGATGCTGCAGCACAGTCAATTTACGGTGCAAGAGCAGCCAACGGTGTTGTTCTTATCACCACCAAGGGCGGTAAGAAAAATCAGAAAGTTCAGATGAATTTTAACGTAAGGCAGGGTTTCTCCACACCTGGTAAATTCTACGACCTTCTTAACACACAGGAATGGGCTGACATGCTCTGGCTCGAGGCTAAGAACAAAGGTATTACAGGCTACAGCCATCAGCAGTTTGGTAGTGGTTCCTCACCAGTTATCCCGGATTACATCTTCCCGACAGCTGCAATGGAAGGCGATCCCCGTACCAGCATGGATTTGTATGACAACAAAATCGCAGCCGAGGACGGCGACGACACCTACCTTATTACCAGGACCAGTCCCGGAACCGACTTCTACGGTGAATCGACAAGGAATGCAGCCTACAAGGAGTACACCCTCGATATCGCTGGTGGTACTCAGAACGCAACTTATGCATTTATGCTGGGTTACACCGATGAGGAAGGTATCTTCAAGCACACCAGTTTTGACAGGTACAGCTTCCGTGGTAACGTAACCGCAACACCTGCAAAATGGATCGACGTTGGCGCAAACGTTGGTATTCAATACACCAACGATCGCGGTGCTCAGGGTGACAACTCGGAATCTTCGCTTGTATCCTGGTCATACAGGATCCCGACTGCAGTGCCTGTTTACGACGAATCAGGTACCACCTTCGCCGGATCAAGGCCTTCAGCAATGGGGAACTCCCAGAACCCGGCCTTTCTTGCCTGGTCAAACCAGTGGGATAAGACAAGTCAGATGAACGTGAGCGGAAACACCTTCGTTAAGTTCAATATTCTTAAAGGACTTTCTGCAAAATCCCTCATCGGTATCAACCATTACGGATACAATACAAGTGATTTCGGTTTTGTGGAAGTAGCTCACGCAGAAAGGGGAACCTATGATGGTTTCACCAAATCAAACGGATCTGGTCTGAACTGGACCTGGACGAATACACTTGAGTACGGCCTCGTGACCGGTGACCACGACATCAAACTTATCGCAGGTACCGAAGCATACGACAACCAGTCAACATCCTTATCTGCAGGAAGGCAGCAATACACCTTTAAGGATATCAACTACATGACTCTTAACACAGGTCTGCGCGGTATCAGCAACTCAGACGGGAACAGTGCTTACAGTCTCTTCTCGGTATTCGGACGTGCAAACTATACATATGCCGACAAGTACATGGTTGAAGCGGTTGTAAGACGTGACGGCTCATCCCGTTTCGGAACCGAGAAATACGGTATCTTCCCTGCAATCTCCGTAGGATGGAGGATGACAGAAGAGGACTTCATGGCTTCAACAAAGCAGTGGCTCAACGAATTGAAGATTCGTGCAGGCTGGGGCGCCGTTGGAAACGACCGTATGGGTAACTACAACAGCTACACTCAGTATGCTTACAGTGAAGGAAGCGCCAGCTACGGTATGACCGGGAGTAATAATACATTCAGTAGTGTTGGATTTTACCAGTCGACATTCGGAAACACCGATGTAAAATGGGAATCAACCACTACAACCAACCTGGGTATTGATGCAAACCTTTTCAACCACTGGACACTTGTATTCGATGTCTGGCAGCGTAAAACAAGCGACATGCTTTATCAGAAACAGCTGCCTCTTGTCCTTGGTACAGCAACCAGGCCTTCAATCAACATCGGTGAAATGAAGAACACCGGTTTTGATGTCGAACTCGGTTACTCCAACACAGCGCTTAACGGTGATTTCTACTACGGTGCCGACCTCGTTTTCTCACACTACAAGAATGAGCTTACGAAGCTTACTGACGTAGCTACCGACTTCTATCAGGGCTCAGGTTATCGTGAGAAATATTACACCAGGACCCAGACGGGCCACGCATTCCCTGAATTCTACGGTTATATTGTTGAAGGTATCTTCCAGAGCGACGAGGAAGCAGCTGCATGGGCACCTGCATTTGGAACCTATAACAAGGCCGGTCACTTCAAGTACAAGGACGTCAGCGGACCCGACGGAACACCTGATAATGTGATCAATTCCTACGACCGTACCTACATCGGATCACCTCATCCTGATTTCACAGCAGGACTCAGCCTGAACCTTGGTTACAAAGGTTTAAGCATTATGACAACTCTCTATGCTTCTGTAGGCAACGAAATCGTCAACTACGTAAGCCGTTTCATCGACTATACCCAGTTTGAGTCAGGAAAAAGCAAGAGAAGGCTTTATGAATCATGGGGAAGTCCTCACCTGGCAAGCAATGCCGATGCCACCATGCCTATCATCTACTCGAATGACACTCCTCACCAGGAGCCCTCGACTGAATTCCTCGAGGATGGTTCATTCCTGCGTATGAAGACATTAAGGGTAGGGTATGACCTCAACAGGATACTGAACAACAAGTTCAGCTCACTTCAGATCTACTTCCAGGGTTCCAACCTGTTTACACTCACCAAGTATCCGGGACTCGATCCTGAAATCTCAGGTGCAGGTATCAACATGGGTATTGACTCAGGCGCATGGCCTACAAGAAAGCAGTTCCTTTTCGGAATATCGTTCGGCCTGTAACATTTGTTTTTATGAATAATAAACATAAATAAATATGAAAAGAATAACCAAATTATTATCAATCGCGATACTTTTCGGAAGCTTGCTGATGATAAATTCCTGCAGTGATGATTTCCTTACAAAGGAACCTCCGGGAGTTGGATCGGCAGGTGTAATGCCTACACCGGCCGGCGTTGAAGCTCTTCTTGCCGGTACATATGAGAGGATGCAGAACGGTGGCTCGATGTTCGGTGGTGCCATGTCCAGCGACTGGACATATGCAGGCGGCTGTTCCGATGATGCTTACAAGGGAACATCTTCCGGCGACCAGGCGAACTTCAACCTCCTCGAAAGGTATGAAGCCCTTCCAAACAATCCATATCTCAATGAAAGATGGACACTCTGTTACGACGGAATTGCGCGCGCTAACGTTACCCTGCAGTTCCTGTGGCTGACACAGGCTGGTTCTGACAAGATGCCAGAGGCAAGGGCAAAAACGGCTGAGGGTGAAGCCAAATTCCTTAGGGCATGGTTCCACATGCAGGCCAACAAGATCTTCGAGAAAATCCCTTATATCAAGACAACTGAAGAACTTGGTGATGTCCTGCCGCAGGATGTTCCCAATACCGACGCCGGATGGGATGGAATCGAAGCTGATCTCCAGTTCGCAATCGATAACCTGTCGACTGAAAAACACCTCGGAGAAGCAGGCCGTGCAAACAAGTATACCGCGATGGCTTTTAAAGCTCAGGCACACATGTACCAGAAAGAGTATCCTGCTGCCAAGCTTCTCCTTGATGAAATCATAACCAGCGAAGCCTATCAGCTTGCTCCCGAGTATTCATGGAACATGGACATGACGCACGAAAACAATGTTGAGTCGATCTTCGAACTTCAGTGTACAACAACTGCAACATCTGCTGCAGCGGTTCACGGTTCAGGCTGCAACTTCCACCAGAAGGGGCCTGCCAGCTGCGGTGGCTGGGGTTTTTATCAGCCGTCACAGAACCTGTTCGAAGCTTTCCAGACAACAACTACAGGGCTTCCTGTTCTTGATCCCACACTTCGCGATCCGCTTGACAGTGACATGGGCATCGGCAGCGGTGATGATTTCACCCCGACCGACCATCCGCTCGACCCGCGTGTTGACCACATTATAGCTCGTCGCGGCGTTGATTTCCTTGGCTGGGGCATCCACCCCGGAAATGACTGGATCCGTGAACAGAACAACGGCGGACCATACATGTCCAAGTTATTCATGCACACCAAGGCTGAACAATCGCTGAATACCAACGGAAGCGGCTTCTCCAACGGTAAAAATTTCAGAACCTTACGTTACGCCAGTATCCTCCTGTGGAGGGCAGAATGCGCCATTGTAGATGGGGACCTCGATATGGCCAGGGATCTCGTAAATCAGATCCGTAACCGTGCGAAAACCAGCACTCCTGTAATGGGTCTCTGCACCAGCACCAAGAACCTCGAGGCTAATCCCGTCGTTGACTGGACACAACCGGCCGCCAACTATGTTGTCGAGCCTTATCCTGATGTAACCGGTCAGTATCCTTTCGATAACGCGGCTAATGCCCTGCTTGCAGTTCAGCATGAAACAAGGCTGGAGTTTGCAACGGCTAACCACCGCTTCTTCGACCTGAGACGCTGGGACATACTTGCACCTACACTCAATGCCTACATCCAGGATGATATTGGATTCAGGACATTCCTCCAGGGTGCTGTTTTTGTAGCTGGTGAAGATGACTACTGGCCAATCTACCAGGGTGTTATCGACCTGCAGGAAGGTATCATTGAACAGGATTCCGACTACTAGCAGATCATTTGTACGCGATAAGCGCGTTACATAATTTGTGTAAGGGCGATGCAATGCATCGCCCTTACTTTTTCATATCGTTAAAATAAGTTAATTACAGAAATAGTCAGGAATATTTCATTAGGTTGCACGGTCTAAGTCTATTGTCAAATGTTGATTTGCGGTTCCTGATGAAATATAAGATCTCTTTTATTTTACTTCTCCTTACGGCTTCACTTCCCCTCCGGGCCCAATTGCAGATTAAACCTCCTCCGGCCCAGGGTTTCGAAAGACGAATAAGAAAATATATTGATACGCTGGACATCATCGACACTCACGAACACCTGGTGGGTCCTGAGATGCTCGCCGATGGATTTTTTCTTGATTTTTCACTATTGCTTCTGCAGAACGGGTACGACGATCTGATTTCGGCAGGGATGCCCGATACCCTCTATGATAAGCTGTTCAACGAGGAGTTGCATCCATCTGAGAAATGGAAAATCGTTGAACCATGGTGGGAAAATTCATTCAACACTTCTTTCAACAGGATAATCCTTTACGGAATAAAACATCTTTACGGAATCGACGACCTTAATGCATCAACGGTTGGGCCTCTGTCGGAAAAAATACGTAAAGCATACGAGACAAACTGGTTCGACAGGATCCTGCTCGATTCGTGCCGGATAAAGTATATCCTCAAGGATGGAAACGAAATGCCCGGAAGAGATGTATACGTGAAATATGTAAAACGCTTCGACGACTGGCTTCTGCTGAGGTCCAAGTTTGGCATAGACTCTCTCGCTATCAAGCAGCTCGATCCTATATATTCACTGGATGATCTTGAAAAATCACTCACCCTTGCCTTTAATAAGGAGCTGGAAAAAGGAATGATTGCTGTAAAAGTATTCACTTCCTACTACAGGACTCTCAATTTTGAGAAAGCTGATAAGGAGTCCGCAAAAAAAGTGTTCCGCAGCCTTGTAAACGGTGACATGGATTTCAGGATGGAGATGAAAGATGCCAAACCACTCCAGGATTACCTCTTTCACCATCTGATGAGCCTTGCGCTTAAATACGACATGCCTGTCGCCATCCATACCGGACTTCAGGCAGGAAAAGGAAAGATAATTGACAACTCTAATCCAGAACATCTTACAAACCTCTTTGCCCTTTATCCGGATATTGATTTTGTCCTTTACCATGGCAGCTTCCCCTATGGCGGAGAGCTGGCAGCCCTGGCAAAAAACTACCGGAATGTTTATATCGACATGAACTGGGCATGGGCGGTTTCTCCCACCTACAGCCGCCACCATCTTAATTTATGGCTTGAAATGGTTCCTGTCAGCAGACTGCTTGCTTTCGGCGGAGATGCCATGGCAGTGGAAAATGTCTACAGCGAACTTATCCTGGCCAGGAACATTATATCGGATGTGCTTTCAGAAAAAGTAGGAGAAGGCTATTACAGTGAGGATGAAGCAATGGAAATTGCCAAAATGTTATTTCACGATAACGCGGCACGGTTGTACAAGCTGGAATAAGCAGCTATCGGACCTTAACCGGCTTCTGAAAATTTCGTTTCATCTCATATGGGAGCATCCGTACTTTAGTACCGTTTTCGTTCATGAAATAAAGGCTTGATCTCGAAAACTCAGCGGCATTACCGTCTGCCCATAAGGCATAAAATTTCTTATCGGGATTCATGGGCTTTCTTACAAACGAATGATTGAACCTGCTTTGTGATGTAATATCCAGCTTCTTCTCCCAGCTCTGCCCTTCATTGATGCTTACCCACATGGCCACCTCACCTCCGGTCCCGTATTTCTGAGGGCCGGGCTCTGTCGGGCCGATTACCCTCCACTCTCCGGGAGTGATGTACAGGGCACCCCTGTCGAAATTATGAGTTGACTCACACACCCTGTTGAAATTCCATTTGTTGTTCTTTCTGCTTATCACCATCCATTCTCTTGGTCCTCCCTGTGGTCCGGGTTCAACGTCCCTTGACAGTACTACCAGCAGAACCGGATTACCTTCAGCATCAAAGTCAATATCAGAGAGATGGACAAGCAATCCTTCCTCTTCAAAATTCCTGATCAGGGCATCGTTGGCCGGATCGGTAAGAGGGATTTGGACTACCTGTTCATCAATATTTTTCCATGTTCTCCCGCGATCGTCCGTATGCAGAAGGTAAAGATTTGTCTGGCGGTCGATATTCCCGCCGGGGAAGTAATTGAATGCGGTGTAAACCTTACCCTGGCTGGTTCCCGATAGCTGAAGATGGCCGCCCATGGCAGCAAGTGTACGGGTATCGGTCCAGTTTTCCCCGGTGAAGCCTGATGAGAAGCATATCTCCAGACCCTTGGATACCCTCGACCAGAGCAGCAGGAACCCTGAACCGGGATTCCACCAGGGTTGAGGGGACAGCATTTCCATCTCCTTTATCTTGTCAAACTTCTCAATTGAATAAGGCATCGAGCTTCTGAAGATAAGGCCTGGACGCGTCCGGCTGTTGCCGCTGACAAACACCCACAGGAATCCCATGCCGTCGATCGACAGGGAAGCATTGTCGTAGGGCTCCCTCACTCCCTCCTTATCGTGCACAACAACAGGTTTCGGAACAACATTACTTACATGGTCAAAATAAGAAATCATTATGAGCAGATGGCGTTCCTGCCCGCTTTTTGTTCCTCCGTAAACAAAGAATGTTTTCCCGGCCTCCTTTGAATAGATTGCTATCGGACGGTAACGTGAACCGAATGTGGCCACCCCCCCTGACAGTTTATAACCATATTCAGTCGGATTACCTGTACTGAACCATATACCTTTGTATCCGTCAGCCACCGGGTTCTGGGAAAACAGAGAACCGGTATCCGCTGCCATAAAAAGTATCAGGACAAGTAGTATAAATCTGCCGGGCATGGTTCAGGTAACAGGTATTACTGTAAATATAGGATTTTATTTCTACCTTCCTGTCACCCCGGTAAATTTTACCTGGGGATTATCTGGTCTGAGATCATTTGAAGTGAAAATAATACCAGAAGGTATTGCCGAACTGCTCTTTCATTTTGCCCTCCAGGGTGGCCGGATTCTGCCGCTCGGTCATAAAAGTCGAAAAATACTGATCAAACCTCAACCTTATCTCGCTGCTCAGTTCAAGTCCGCCCATATCAGGCAAGCTGCCCTGGCTGTTGTAATATATCAGTATTGCCTCCTCTATGTGACGGGGCATTGTTGTATAGCCCATCTCCTTCATAAGCGGTATATTGCCGACAAGCATCTCAACATCCTTGTTGAGAAGAAGCCAGGCCATAAGATACTCGAAGGCCTCCCTGTTGCCGGGATTCTGGTTCACAAGCCTTGGCAGGTTGCCTTCGGGTGATTCAAGAAATACGAAGAAATCCTTTCCGGGAAGGATGCTCATCTTCCTGCCCAATGCAGGATCCGACTTAACCGCAGAAGAATCGCCCGCAAGCTTTTCATAGGGAATTGCCCATTTCCTGTAAAAAAGTGATTTCTTCAGGATATCGGCATACTTCCGGGTCAGAATATAATCGCCGTTTATCAGGCTCGATTTTACAAGCAGTTTCATATTCTGAGGCCGTTTACCGTAAACAACCATTTCCTCATAAGCCCATCGCTGGGCTTCATTTATAAGCCCGATTGCATAAAAGGAATAGGCTCCCCAGTTTATATGCTCGCTGCTCCATGGAAGGAACAATGAATTGGTACCGAAGTCCTGCCGGCCATGGAACAGCCTGTCGCAAAGCTGTCCGGTAGACGACAGAGCAATATTATAGAAATACTGACCTATAAGATTTTCCGTTGGTTTCTTTTCGTGGTATTCGACTGCTTCGTCATATTTTTCAGCGAATATCATCTTTTCGAGATTTATCACCCTGGCAGTCTGGGAATTATAAGCAAAAGCAAGCACTATGACAGCAGTACAGAGGACAAGGGCGGGAATTACAATTCCTGCAGCAATTCGTCTTCCGGGCCTGACAATCCTGACATTTCCGGCCATCCGGGTAAGTGCAGGATACAGCACAAGGTAAGCTATCATCGCATAGAACATAACCTTATGCAGCTGGTCGTTTATAAACGGAAGGGGATAAAGGAAAAGCTGTTTAATGCTTTGCAGAAGTAAAAGGCTGTCGAACAACAGAATGGAGACTCCGGTCAGACCGGCAAGCATCAGGGGAAGCAGAAATCTGTGACGACCCTTCAGATAAACCAGGCAGTAAACAATGAACATCCCGATGAAGATCAGCGCAAAAGCGCCAGCGATGTAAAATAGCAGAGGGGAAAAAGCCAGTGCAATATATTTGTTCCTGATTTTCTCCCGGCTGATTATGATAAGGAAAAATGCAATTACAAGCACAAATCCAGCATTATATAGCATCAGATGATAATAATGCGTCTGCATGATGAGCAAAAGGCAGGAGGGGATTACAGCCAGCAGGCCCGACAGTCCCGACCCGGGGATCAGTCGCCTGTTTACATAATATAATATCACCGCCGGAAGTGAAAGGACCATGGCAAGTATCAGGGAGCCGGCAATACTGCTCACATAGAACTGCGTAAGGAATTTTGCCACCAGGTCGGCCGGGGAACCCGGTTTCTCAAAGAACTCAAGGATATAATCACCGGTATACAGGAACAACGACTGTTGCTCCTGGAAAAAGAGAACATAGTTACCCGGGATCAGAAAATAAACAAAGGCAATGACGAAGATCCCGGCAAGGAAATACAAGCTGTAGTCAGCTGCCGGTGCGGGTGATCCCTTTTTTATGTTTGGCTTTTTTACCTGGGCCATTTTATATAGTTATGTTCGGGTTGCTGGTTGCTGGTTACTGGTTACTGGTTGCTTGTTGCTGGTTAGTTCAGCTTTAGTTTACTGATTCCTTTTTTACCAACGTCATTGCGAGTCCCGCATCGGCGGGATGAAGCAATCTTTTGCCCTCAACAACGTCACGCCCTCACGCCTCACTCCTTCTTCGGTCTTCGGTCTTCCGTTTTACTCGTGTATCGACCTCTCCCCCGGATTCCTCCTCGTCCCCGCCTTTTCCAGATCTTCTCTTGACAGCGATTTCCCTTGATCGCCCGGTTTTGCGGTTACCAGTTCATTTGCGGTTGCCTTTGCAAAATCGCGTGGTCCGAGGTTTATCCTGCCGCTTACAAATTCGGGTATGTTGTACGATTCCATGAGTTTATCATAATATGCCGGATCTTCCTGCGGGAGTATGAAGGGTTTTCCTGTATTGTCCCACGATCCGAAGTAAGCCAGGAAAGGTCGCGTGGTTCTCCCGTCGGTTCTCTTGCTGCTGAATACCAGCCACTTCCCGTTTGATGACCAGGTATGGTAGCTGTCGGTCTCGCTGCTGTTCAGATCCATTTTTTTGCTTTCACCTGTGTTCAGGTCTATTATGTGCAAGTCGGCCTCCTTGTGCCAGATGGGGAATGTTCCGAAATCATGGAGTGTAATCACCATGTACCTGCCGTCGGGGGATATTCTCGGAAACGAGGCGCTTTTCCCGTTTGCCGAAGCGTTGAAAACCATCTCAGTTTTTCCGAAACCGGTTGTTTCCGGATAGAAAGGCATCCTTACTATATCGTATCTGATTTCCTCAATATCTTCGAGTTCCATTGTCGATTCGGTGCTGGTCTGAAGGGCTCTGCAGAAATAAAGATAAAGGCCATCGGGCGACCACGACGGGAATGTTTCGAGATAGCTTGTGGTATCGCCGTCGTCTGCGTGGTAAGTCAGATTCTTTTCAACGTCGTAGACAACTATATCCGAAACAAGGTCAAAGACCTCGATAAGCTTTTCGGGCCGGGCGTAAAAGCCCTGTCGCACCTGGTTCGATGAATATGCAATATACTTCCCGTCCGGATGCCATGAGGGATATGTTGCCCCTCCGGGCATTGATTCAACCTTTGGATCCACCCTCCTGAAGCGGCCCTTATCGGTAATATAGGTCCCGTTATTTGAACCCCTTATGTGAACCATGAATTTTTCGGGATTGTACTGATTGAACGAATGACAGTTAATGCAGTTCATATCGAGTATTTTGTTATCGATCAGCGTCTCCTCGCTGAAGCTTTCAATTGACCTCTGCATTATTCTGATATTTGACCAGTTATAGTATCCGGGATAGATAAGCCTGTAGGCAAGGTAAGGATCGGCTGGTTCTTCGGGGACGTTCATGTGGAAAGGTTCGAACTTTTCAAGGGTCTTTGAGCCTTTCACAGAGGCAAAGACCTCAATAGTTATCCGGCTGCCTGTGGAACCCGCGGTAAGCTTTTTCCATGACCGTTCAGGGAATTGGATCACCCCGTCAGACGATTTTACATCAATACTGAAACTGCCTGATCCGTCGGTGGCTTTAACCCTGAAATAGTTGCCCGGTTCACCGATTCTGAAGTTCATCGGTGCGATATTCGGAGGAATTGTAACGTCGGTGTAATCCGGTTCGATCAAAGGTTTTCTTCCAGTACTGACAAGTTCCAGACCCGACTCACTGCCGCATCCTGAAAATAACAGAAGGCCCGACAAAAAAAGCAATACCAAAGTTAAATTCCTTCCCCTATTCATTCTGGTCAGATGAAATTGAAATGAGTGCTAAAGTTAAAATTTAATTTTAAATCAAGGGTGGTTTTTGACGACCCCAAGGTTCTATAGTGGCATTTCACAAAATGAACAAGCAATTTGTTATTGTTTCAGGTAAAAAAGTTATTGAATAACATATGGATTTTTATTGAGAGTCGATAAAAATCAGGTGGTATCCTCCGGGGGCTTCAGCCCCCTTTTTGCTTATTAGATTGGGACTAAAGTCCCGCAAAAAGGGGGGGCTATCATTACCGTCAGCTGAAGCTGACGGCAAAGGGAAGAGATCCAGCAAATACTGTTTTGTTTCCGTTGGTTTCAGCTGATGGTAAGGAAGCTGACGGCAAATGAAGAAGATCCAGCACACATACTTCTTTGCTACCGTTGGCTGAAGCTGACGGCAATGAAGAAAATCCAGTATAGACTTCTTTATTACCGTTGGCTTCAGCCAACGGCAAGGCGGACACCACTCTCCCTCCGGGGGCTTCAGCCCCCACTAGCTTATTATATGGGACTAAAGTCCCGCAAACAGGGGTGCTATCATTACCGTCAGCTGAAGCTGACGGCAAAGGAAAAGTTCCAGCACATACTATTTTGTTACCGTCTTCGGTCTTCGGTCATTCTTCACATCGCCCATAATACATAAAACATTCATGATTTTTCCTAATTTTGAGAATACTTCTAACCTGATTAGCCATGAAACCAATGACCTTTTTATTGATTACAGCGGGGATATTTGCCTCCTGCTCGGGAGACAGTCCGGTTGGCGGTAATAAAAATGCTGCCGGCGATGTTACAGCCTCAGCCGTTGAATATTCCAAAACCTGGTTCAGCAACAGGCTTGGAAAAGCGAGGGTATTCACTGACGAAGAAGACGGACTTGTTACGATTACAAATGAGGTGACAGGTTACAAGATGAATCAGGATAATATTACAACCGGACTAATAGATGAAGATTCAAAGGAGGATGCAATAGTTCCGTTTTACACCACGAGCGGGAAATCAATTATGGGATATTACCATATGATACTTATGGCTTCGGCAGATACGTTCGTTGTTGTAAAGACCGTCAGCGATATTTTTTCAATTCACGATATTAAGAACAGAAAGATAATAGCCGAGGTGTCGGTTGTTTCTCCCGATTCGCCGGGCTTTGGCTGTGATGAATGCCGGGAGGTGGTAAGGTACAGATGGAATAACGACAGCCTGGAAAAGGAAGAATGAAAAAAGGGGCTGGTCAGCCCCTTTTTCTTTGAAATAAGCATAAAACCTTTACAGGTAATCAGGATTCTGAACAATCACACCCTTCTGCAGGTCGATCTGACCCTGTGGTACAGGCATGAATTTGTCCTTGTCAGAGAAATTGGCATCCTTCATGAATGGTCTGATCCTCAGATCAGCCTGCTGGAAAGCATTCAGCGTGGCGGCCATATCAACTCTCATACCGGCAGGAAGTTCATCCCAGCGCCTGAGGTCGAAGAAACGTCTGCCTTCTGTAGCAAACTCGAGCCTCTGCTCCCACTGAACTGCCCTCATGGCTTCTTCCTTTGATGCGAAAGGAGGATACTGTCCGATCTTGTAGTTAGCTGCAGGCTGTGTCCAGTCAACTGCACCGCCCACACCATAGTCGGCGTCGGTGGTTTCTTCGCCCCATGGATAGACCGATACAGGAAGGGTTGTAATAGAAACCCTGCCCATGACAACCTGATTATCAGCCCTGTCGCGTATCTGGTTCACATAGTCCCTGGCTGTTACAAGGTCGTTTTCAAAAGCTGCAACCTCAGCTCTCCAGAGAAGGATATGGGCATACCGGATGTAGCGGAAGTTATTTGCATTGATACCGGTTTGCCATCCTGTGGTAGTGGACAGCGAGTAACGCTCTGACTTTTTGAAGAATACTTTTGGTGTCGGGAGGTAAGGACCCCCTTCCGATTGTTTACGGATCCAGTTGCTTCCACGGTTGATTCCCCAGTCCTTGTACGGGATTCCCCTCCGGCTGACTGTCCAGTCGAGTCGCGGGTCAACCTCGTCCGTAAACGGAACAAAAGGCTCATCCGAATCTACGCCCTGATCATTTTTAAGATCCACGTTGTTGAAAGTATCAAACATCGGCAAACCATTAGCATCGACCTTATAGGCATTGACAAGGTTCTGAGACGGCTGGTGGAAACCGCAGCACATGCCTATGTCACCTCCATGAGGCCAGTTAAGACCTATCCCCATCTCAGCATTCAGCGATTCGTCGATGTCGTTGACGTTTGCCTGTATCTCGAAGATCGACTCATCGTTATTCTCGGTCACGATATTGAAGTTATCGATGAAGTTGGGCATCAATGAGAACTGCCCGCTTGTGATAATATCATTCAGAAGCGGTTTTGCCTCGGCATACTTCAGTTCCTGCAGGTAAGCCCTTGCAGCAATCGCCTTGGCGGCCCACTTTGTCGGACGGCCGGGTTGTGCCTGTGTGGCAGGAAGTATCCCGGCTGCATATTCCATATCGGCAACAATGAAATTCAGTACAGCCCCCTCGGCATTCTGATTTGAAACCGCTGCAGGGTCCTCTACTGTCTCATCAATTATCGGAATATAATCTCCGAATACCAGCCAGGCTTCAAAATAAAAGAGACCTCTGAGGAATCGTATCTCAGACCTGTACCTGTCAGCAACTGCTTCTGTAATTGTCCCGTCGTCCAGGGTTTTCTGAATTACCCTGAGAGTTTTATTGGCGCGGTCAACGCCCATACCGAGACAGAGCCTCCACTTATCGGCAGGATAGCCGTTGGTTGTAACTACTTCCCATCGTTCAATCTCATTGACAGGGACCTGGTCGGTTATCTCCGAACCCTTGTAGGCATCGTCTGAGGCAGCTGATCCGTATGTCCAGTTTGTTATGGATGCGCCCCAGGAAACAGTCCAGAGAGCGCTTCCTTTAACCATACCGTATGTTCCGGTTAACAGCGCATCAATACCCTTCTCGGAATAAAAGACATTCTCTGATGTTGCTCCCTGAGGGGACTTTGTCAGAAATTCTTCCGAGCAGGAATAGAACATGGCCAGAAGAAGAAATGCAGCCAGTATAATTGATAATTTTTTCATATTGTTCTGGTATTTAAGTTATAATTATTAATCATTATAAACCAAGGCTTACTCCGAACATAATCTGTTTGGATGTCGGCCATGAGCCATTATCCAGACCCATTCCGGTTCCGTCCCTGTAAATTTCAGGATCAAGTCCGCTGTACTTTGTAAGGGTCAGAAGATTCGTCAGCTGCACGTAAAGGTTTATACTCCTTATCTGAGCCTTGCCCACAAAATCTTTTGGAAGAGTATAGCCCAGTCTCAGTGTCTTCCACCTCAGGAACGAGCCATCTTCAACAAAAGCGGAGTTATTGTTCTGTGAGTTGGAGTTCTGGTCGAGCATCGGAAGTGTCGCATCTGCATCATTATCAAGATGTGGGCTGCCCCATGTCTCGTAGAGGGCTCTTTTGCTTAATCCTCCGTTGAACTGACCATAATCGATCCACCTCGTAACATAGTTGATGATTTCGTTGCCATAGCTGCCATAGAAGAACATATTCAGGTCGAAATTGCCATACCCGAGGTCAATGTTCAGACCACCTGTCAGATCAGGGTGAGGATTCCCTATGAATGTCATGTCGCTGGGATCGATAATGTCGTCGGCCTCATCCATCACTCCATCACCGTCGGAATCAATAGTAAGCTGGTTCTTGTATTTGAAATGTCCCGGAGCATTGTAGCCTGTGTTGCCAAAAGCCGGATGTGCTGCAACTTCTGCGGCATTCTGGAAGATTCCTTCCACCTCATATCCATAAAATTCCGGAAATGCTGTACCTACATAAGCACGGGTATATTCAACCTGACGTTCCTCGGTACCGTTGATATAGTTAACTCCCGGGGCAAGTTTTGTGATCTCATTTGTATAATGTGAAAGTGTCAATTTCAGATTATACCTGAATTTGCCATCAAGACCTGTATTCCTGTAGCCAAGTTCCAGGTCAAAACCCGTGTTTTTCATTTCAGCCACGTTTATATAAGGAGGTGATGCAAGACCAACAACGTTTGGTATCGGCTGCTGGAAGAGCATGTCGCTTGTATTTCTCTGCCACAAGTCAAAAGCCAGGGTCATATTGTTGTTTAACAGCATGGCATCAAGGCCCAGGTTCATTGTGGTTGTGGTTTCCCATGTTACATCCGGGTTACCGAGGGCTGCTGGCTGGAATCCTGTTGAGGCTGAGGTGTTTGAACCACCCAGTGCGTAAGCAGCAGTATAATTGTTTGATGCGTATGTTGTATAGGAGTTGTAGTTACCAATCCTGTCATTACCCGACATACCCCATCCTGCTCTCATCTTCAGGAAGTTAATCCATCCTAAGCTTTCCATGAAACTCTCTTCAGAGATTGTCCATCCGACTGAAGCAGCGGGGAATACACCATAGCGGTTATTTGCACCAAATCGGGATGAACCGTCACGGCGAACGGTCCCCTCAAGAAGATATTTTCCCTTGTAGTCATAGTTCACACGACCGAATATGGAAAATAATGACCAGGATGAACCTGCTCCGGAGTTATTCTTATTGATCTCACCGGAGTTAAGCCACATGTAACTGGGATCCTCTGAAAAATACTGGCTCCTGCTCCCGCTTAAATCCTCGTCTTTACTTTCAATCGCCTCAGTACCAAGAACAACATTAAGCTTGTGATCGTTTGCAATTGTAGCAATGTAGTTGACTGTATTGGTCCAGTTCCACTGTAATCCGAAACTTGAATTGGCATTAAATCCGTTAACTTTGTTTGGCTCGGAATGTTCATAGTTCGGGATTGTATAACTTTTGCCGTTCCACTGTCCGAAGTTGTACCCAAACAAACTCTTGGCGGTAAGCCCTTTCAGGATTGTAAACTCACCATAGAAGTTACCGAGTGCCCT
Source organism: Bacteroidales bacterium (assembly GCA_034004115.1). Classification (GTDB taxonomy): domain Bacteria; phylum Bacteroidota; class Bacteroidia; order Bacteroidales; family VadinHA17; genus LD21. The sequence continues at coordinate 16,615 of JAVEXG010000043.1, forward strand.
TGACCACTGGCCTTCATTATTTCTGGCCCGGTAAAGATCTGCAACAGGGTTACCGAAGTTACCCATTTCGGGAGCTCTCGATCCTGCAAAGTTGTCCATGATATCGTACACCGGAGCTATGGGCTGAGCACGGTATGCATTTGATATGGGAGCACCTTCGCCATTCTGCGAAAGGTTTCCATGGTCATTTATATAAATAATCGATCTTTAAAAAGCACTTAACGTGTTGATTATTAACTATTAATGTTAATATCATGTTTTGATTATCTGCAAGGAAATCATTTTTTTCGATAAAAACCTTGCAAAAATGAAAGGAAAAATTCCGAAGAATCCACAACTGAATGTCTTCTCTATTCTACTTGTGAATGTTATAAATATGCAGCACGAACTTGTTCTTTTAGCCCAGAAAATAGACTGGGCCAAAGTAGAGAAAGAGTTCTCTGTTTATTACCCAGGTATGGAGAGACCGGCCGTGCCGATAAGAAAGTATGGTTGGCAGCATATTGCTGAAACAGATGTATAGCCTTGGAGACGAAACATTTGTTTTACGCTGGATTGAAAATCCATATTGGCAATAATTCTGCGGTGAAGTTTACTTTCAATATGAAGAGCCATATGATCCGAGTGACTTTGTTCACTTCCGTAAACGCATCGGTGAAGAGGGAGCAGAGAAAATATTAAAGCTCAGCATAAGTTTGTTTGATTCCAAAGAGGTTAAAGAGAAAGAAGCATTGTATGATACGACTGTGCAGGAGAAGAATATTACATTCCCGACGGATTCCAAACTTCACAAAAAAATAATAGAAGGATGCATCGAAATATCTGAGAAAGAGAATATAAAACTAAGACAGCGTTATACGAGAATAGTAAAACAATTAATGATAGACCAGCGGTTCCGGGAACACCCGAAAAGAAAGAAAAAAGCAAATTCAGCAGCCAGGAGACTGAAGACCATAGCAGGACGATTGGTACGGGAAGTTGAGCGCAAACTGGATGACGTAGACCGGTTAAGTATTTATGATGAGAGGCTTTGGTTATACCTGCTGGTACTTGGACAAAGAAGAAACGACAGCAATAAAATATACAGTTTTCATGCTCCGGAAGTAAAATGCATCTCAAAAGGCAAAGAGCACAAGAAGTATGAATTTGGAAACAAAAGCAGTTTTGTACTCACTAAGAAAAGTGGAATAGTAATCGGGGCAATGGCATTCGAAGAAAACATTTATGATGGACATGGAATTGAGCCACAGCTTGCACAGGTAGAGGATCTTCTTGGAAAGTTACCTGAAACTTTGCTGGTTGACAGAGGCTGCAAGGGTCGAAAGAGCGTTATGGGAGTCAATATAAAAATACCAGGTTCAGGAAAAGGCAAGACCGCTTACCAGAAAAAAAAAGAAAGAGAGCGGTTCCGAAGAAGAGCATCGATAGAACCAGTTATCGGACATATAAAACAAGATCACAGGATGCTGAGGAATTACCTCAAAGGCACAGAAGGTGATATGATTAACACAATTCTTGCTGGTGCAGCATTCAATATGATGAAACTTCTACGGAGAATCCGTGAATCTGTTATCAGTGTCTTAAATGAACTTATTGAAAAACTGATCTGGAAATATCAGATACAGTTGAAATATTACCAAACTTGATTTTTTAAGGATCGACTAATTATATGCATTACAAAAAATGATAAATATTTTAGCCAGAGGGAAAAAAATTAGAATCAGAATCCATTAAGAAAGACCGGAACAGCATCAGGAATCATAACCAGCAGGTTTAGACTGCTAAAATTTCACTAATTCCGGAATAAATAGTAATTTTGCAATCCCTGATTTTATGAAAGATTTGATGGCTACTGACTTTTACAATGACTCCATAAGCCCGGGATGTTCAATCCCTCCTCTTGTGAACAGGAAGTCAAAATCCTATCCCACAAAGGTGACCGCCGGAGGAATAACCTTTGGAGGCAATGAAGTTGTTATTATTGCCGGACCCTGTGCAGTTGAGAACCATGAACAGCTTTCCGAGACCGCAAGAATAGTGAAAGCGGGAGGAGCCTCCATGCTCAGGGGCGGAGCATTCAAGCCCCGGTCATCGCCCTACAATTTTCAGGGACTCGGTCAGGAGGGGATCCTGATGCTAAAGGAAATAAGCCGTGAAACCGGACTTCCCTTCGTGACAGAGGTGATGGATACACGCCAGGTTGAATTTGTTGCAGGGAATGCCGATATGCTCCAGGTAGGTTCACGCAACATGCAGAACTATCCCCTGCTGAAAGAGGTTGGTCTGTCGCGTAAACCCATTCTTCTGAAAAGGGGTATGATGGCAACTATCGAGGAATTCCTGCTTGCGGCCGAGTATATACTCAGTCAGGGCAATGATCAGATAATACTTTGTGAACGGGGAATACGTACTTTTGAACCTACCACACGAAACACCCTCGACCTCAGTGCCGTTCCGATGCTCAAGCACATGTCGCACCTTCCGGTTATTGTCGACCCGAGTCACGGGACAGGTCACAGCTGGCTGGTTCCGACAATGGCAAGAGCGGCTGTTGCTGCCGGAGCCGACGGACTTATCATGGAGGTGCATTACAAGCCTGATGAAGCCCTGTGCGATGGTTATCAGTCGCTCGATCCCGATGATTTCAGCCTGCTGATGACGAGTCTCAGGAAAGTGGCAGCAGCAATAGGAAGGGACCTTCTTTAGTTTTTCCCTGTCACTGACTCCGGAAGCGACTTCTTCCATATTTTCAGACCCAAAAATGACATTGCAAGATAGACTGCATAGAGTATGACAGTAGGATAAAGTCCTCTTGCGACAAAGATGACAACCGAAGCTGCATTCACCAGTATCCATAGGTACCAGTGCTCATAGATCTTACGGGCCAGCATCCAGGTGGCAACAACCGACAGCGATGTGATGAATGAATCCCACTCAGGCACCGGTGAATCGGTAAAGCGCGACAGGATGAACCAGACACCGGAATACAACAAAATGAACACTGCAGTGAGTAGTAAACCTGTTACCGGTTTTAACCTTGTCACCTGAAGGCCCTCAGTCTCTTCGTCCCTTGGTCCCCCGGTCTTGTTCCCTGCGCCCTGAGCCCTGAGCTCTCCGCCCTGCGCCACATGCCCTGTGCCTCTTACCCACCAGTACCATCCCATAATGCTCATTACAAGATAATACCCCTGAAGACTCATATCGGCGTAGAACTTGGTTGTAAAGAATACTATTATGTAAACGGCGCTGGTCACAAGTCCCACCGGCCACAGCCAGATGTTCTGGCGTATTTCAAGAAAGACATAAATTATGCCTGTGATGGCTCCGAATACTTCAAGCCAGTTAATTGACAACCATTCCGTTATGTTCATATTGTCAGAATTTCAATCCGAGCCTCAGCATAAAACCGGTGCCGGCCTGAGGAAAATAATAAGCCCATGTCTTTTCCTGCCCGTCTTCATACCAGTTGCCGCCATATGCGTTGCTTTCATATTGTGCATTGAATATGTTGGTTACAAGCAGCTGGAAGCTCGCTCCCCGGAGACTTTTCAAAGCAGGCTCAAAGTCGATCATTACATTGTTGACAAAATACGGATCAAGCATCCTTTCACTGTTCATGGTGTTGTCGAAATACTGCCTGCCGACATATTTGCTTATCAAATGCACCTTAAGCGGCGGCAAAATATTGGCATAGAGATCGCTGCTGCCAGTAATTGAAGGCGAATAGGCGATGTCGACTGTACCCAGATTATGGCTCTTGTATTCTTCTGACCAGTCAGATGTGTTGTAGTCGATATAGTGCTCAAGGAAATTTACAATCTTATTGCTGCTGAGGGTAAGGCTCATATCCAGTCCGATGAATTCGGATGGTTTGAAGCCGGCAGTTATTTCGGCACCGATGCGGTAGCTCTTTTCAACATTTGTCATTATTGAATAGCCCACATTGCTGAGTTCGCCGGTAGGCACAAGCTGATCGCGGTAGTACATACCGTAAAGGTTCAGTCCGACCGAGCTCCTGGCCGATCTGAAAACATAACCTGCCTCGAGATCATACAGTCTTTCAGGCCTTGGTGTTGCCCCGCTGTCGCCCGCAGCCTCCTTGAAATCGGTGCGTGTGGGTTCCCTGTTTGCCACCGAAAGCGACAGGAATGCCTCCTGACCGGAGGATAGCCTGAGGAAGAGCCCTGCCTTGGGATTAAAGAAACTGTAACTGTGAGACTGACCGATGTCCTTCAGGTCATCGTCATCCCCCCTGAGAGAATAGTTGACAAATCTGTATTGAAGATCCCCGAAAACCGACAGTCGTTCCGATAACGAATAATCAGCTTTACCGTACAGGCTTGCTTCCCTTTTTTCACCGTTGTTGAAGTACCACTGATGGTTGCTCTCAGCCGTGCCCGGATACCTCATCCATATTATCCTGCCGTAATGGTCGCCGGAATAGAGGTTCATGCCGCCGCCAATCTTTGCATCCAGTTTGTCTCTTTTATAATTAAGCGAATAAACAAGTCCGTAGAAGTCATTATCCATCCATTTCCTCCTCACGATGTCGGTCTCGCCGAAGGTGATGTCCCCGATGGACACCGGCGGCAGACCGTAACTAAGATAAGCTGCATCTTCCTTATATTCTTCATAATAACCCTTGCCGTATGTATAATGCAGAGCCGAATGGAGTGAGAGATAATCGTTCATCCTGCGGCTGAAGATAAACTGGTAATGATTCTGGGTATAATTGTCGGTTTCGTTGTCGTAATAGCGCGCAATGCCTTCTTCATCGGTGTACTCTCCGGCAGGATTGTATCGTCTGTTCACTTCAAGAATCTCTTTCGGGACACCCCACCAGCCTATGCCTGTCTTTTCCGTTCCAAGGATGACGTTAGCCTTAAGCAGCGATTTGCCTGTCCGGTAAAGTGCGCTGAAGAATGCTGAATTATGTTCCGACCCTGTTCTGTCGACAAAACCGTCGCTGCGGAGGTCGGAATAACGCATCTGAAATGCAAATCTGTCCTTCAGCAGCCCTGTTCCGGCAGTTATGCTGTTTCTGAAGGTCCCGAACGATCCGGCAGCTGAATTGATCTCTGCAAACGGTTCGTTTTCAATCCCTTTAGTCTGGATATTAATTGAAGCCCCGAATGCCCCCGCTCCGTTCGATGAGGTTCCGACCCCCCTCTGTACCTGGATGTTGTCGACTGAAGAAGCCAGGTCGGGCAGGTCGACCCAGAAAACCTGCTGCGATTCAGGATCATTAAGCGGTATGCCATCGATGGTTACATTGATCCTTGATGCATCGGTGCCTCTGATCCTCAGACTGGTATAGCCTATACCGTTGCCTGATTCCGAAGTCTCGACAAATGATGGCGTAAGACTTAAAAGATAAGGTATTCCCTGTCCGGAGTTTTGCTTTTCAAGGATCTCGCCTGTCACATTTGAATAAGCCAGGGGAGTCTGGTCGCCAGCCCTTGTGGCACTGATTATTACATCGTCGGTTATTATGGCTGTGGGTTTAAGCCTGACATCTTCCCTTACATCGCCTGTCACATTGATCTCTCTCGACTGAGTCTCATAGCCCATAAAGGAATATCTGATCCTCTGATTTCCGGCTTTTAGTCCGTCAATTTTATAATTCCCTCCGGCATCGGTATGAACCCCATGAAAAGTCCCTTCCACTATCACGCTTGCTCCTGCAAGAGGTTCACCATCAAGGTCAGTCACTTTTCCGCCAAGGCTCTGGCCGGTCACGTTCACGGTAAGAAATCCCGAAAATGCAACCGACAACAGAAAAAACAAAATTTTCTTCATTTCTGCTTCAGTTAAAAATTATATACGGGGTGCATTACTTGTTCCCTCCGCCGGCATTACCCGGATCAGGTGTAAGGGTATGATCTCAGCCCGTAGTATTAAGGCACCCCGTAAATGATGAGACAAAGTTACATCTTTTAAGAGAAACTTAACTGTCAATTGCATTTTTTGTTAAATTGCCGTGTCAAACGGGGATTTTATGAAAACTCTTCTCGGGAAACTGAATTACAAAGGCCAGAAAAGGATAGTGGTAATGAATGCAGAAAAGGACCTCCCTCTGGCATCGGGCGATGAGCTTAAGGATGTTCAGGTTGACACTGATATTGATCCGAGGTATCCCTATGAATTCATGATGATCTTTGTAAGGAAGATTTCCGAGGTCAGGAATATTGCACCGGTTGCCTTGCATAACCTTACGGACAACGGGGTGCTGTGGTTCTGCTACCAGAAGAAGAGTTCAAAAAAAGGCAGCTCCGATCTGGACAGGGATCACGGATGGAAACCATTGAACGACATGGATTTCTATGGGATGAGGATGGTTTCCGTCAATGAGGAATGGTCAGCACTAAGGTTCAGGAACATCAAGTATATAAAAGCCACATCGGCAATGTACCCTAAGAAGGAGGAGGGGCGCTGAAAATGGTTAAAAATGATCAGGACCACAAATATAGAGACCCCTTTGGGCGAGATGGCGGCAGCCGCCACCAAGGATGGTATTTGCCTTCTCGAATTCATAAGCAGGCCTGCCCTCGAATCGGAATTCAACAAGCTTGCTCTCACCTTCAATAAAACAGTGAAGCCCGGTACAAACAGGCATCTCAGAGCCCTGAAGAAACAACTCAGGGAATATTTCAGGGGAAAACGCAAGGAATTCACACTCGAGCTGATAACTTCCGGCACCGACTTCCAGACCGAAGTCTGGGAAACCCTGAAGAAGATCCCGTACGGAGAGACAATTTCATACCTGGATCTGGCCAGAATGCTGAACAACCCCGGTGCTTTCAGGGCCGTTGCCGGAGCAAACGGTTCAAACCGGATTGCAATAGTTATCCCCTGCCACAGGGTAATAGGTTCCGACGGTGACCTCGTCGGCTATGCGGGAGGCCTCGAAAAGAAACAATGGCTCATTGACCATGAAAGAAAATATTCAGGCAAACCGGTCGACGGGACCCTGTTCTGATCCCTGCAGATGATCAAAAGACCTCCTTTACGGTTTCTAAACAAACACATACTGATTACAAATGCTTAAGAAAAAAAAATTCAACACAGCAGTCTTCATAATCCTTGCAACCTCCCTTTTTCTAATCTCAGGATGTTCCGCATCAAGGAACAGCGGGGCGGATGATTTGACATCCGCCCCGAACTGGAAAAATCTGTACTTTTTCCATTCCGGTGACAGCACCTGGATAGTAAAGCCGGTTACCGAAGCGGGAAATCATTTCGCAGGGATAATCTATAAGCCCGAAGTTGTAAAGAAAAGCAGGCAGGTCAGGATATATGCCGAGCCTCTGTCGGCAGTAAAGATTGAAAACGGCCGTCTTACCGTGCCAATGGAAAATATTGTAAAGGTTGAGAACCACAGGATAGGGCCGGGAGTAATAATAGGCTCAATCGGCCTCCTGGCGTTGTTGTTTCTGATACCAACTATACTCTGACCACGGTCATTCCCGTATCTTTATTCGCATCTTGATTATTGAAATTCTATATTTCTATAACTCCTTCCATTTTTTTACCCCCCAGCCCCCCTAAAGCTACTCGTTGAACACATCTTTTTGCAAGTTAGAATCATTGTCTGGTTCCCCTTTTTGTTTACCCCCCACCCCCCCTTTAGGGGGGTGGGGGGTAGAA
>JAVEXG010000193.1:0-4992 GCA_034004115.1 Bacteroidales bacterium
TCTTTTCACCACTCTGCCAAAGGGAATCAATACTTATTCCCTTACATAGTTCACTTTGTACCCGCTTTGTAACAGGGATCTTTTATTAGAAGAGAGGGATAATTAGTAGCAGATGTGATGATTATTGCCCTCTCTTGAGAGAGGGTCCGTGTAATGGGGGAGAGTGTCTTATTTTCTTTTAATAAATCGCGCATGAGGACCCTCTTCAGTCTCGCATCCGCTCTGCGGCGGGATCCAACTTTCCCCAGGGAAAGCTCAAGACTCCGTTCTCGCCGGTCTCCCGACCGCGCAAGGCATTTAACCACAGGTCTCCTACTTCTAAAGCGGGTTGAGAAAATTCCGAAAATACCGTAGACCCAGTCGAAACCTAACTCAATTTACGAAAGCTATCGCCTGGTTTCGATATCCATTCCGGGGATTTTAGTTTTGCGTTCCAGGAATTTGAGCAGTGCGTCCAGCACGAAGACCATCACCAAATAAACGATTGCCACTGCCAGGTAGACCCCCACAAAGTCAAAGGTGGTGGTGGCGGCGCGCTTGCCTTCCGCCATCAAGTCCTGTACCGCGATCAGGAAGACAATAGCGGTGGTCTTGAGCAGCGAAATCGGTTCGTTAGACCAACTGGGCAGCGCCAGCCGCAGTGCCTGGGGCAGAATCACATAGCCAATCGTCTGCCACTTGGAGAGCCCGATTGACCGCCCAGCTTGCATTTGTGCTGAGCCGATAGCGTTGATCGAGCCGCGCAGGTATTCCGCCTGGTAGGCGCCGCTGTTGAGTCCCAATGCCAGGTAGGCGGCTAAATTCTGCGAAAAAGCGACCCCGATCTCGGGCAGGCCATAATAGATGATAAAAAGCTGCACCAGTAGCGGAGTGCCGCGAAAGACCGCGATGTACGCTCCTGCCGCCTGCTGCAGCCATTTGGGGCCGTAACTGCGCGCCAGAGCCAGCAGTAAACCCAAAACGAAACCAATCGCCAGCCCGACCGCCGTCAGCTCCAGCGTCACCCCCGCTCCGCGCACGAAGTTATGACCAAAGCGTTGGAAGTAGCTCAGCCAGGTCAGCATCAATCCGCTTCCTTTTCTTTCTTCCCGTAGAGTTCAGTGATCTTCCAGAGGAATTCGCGGGTGCGCGGGAATTTGGGATGGTTAAACATCTCATCCGGTGAGCCTTCTTCCACGATGTAGCCCTTTTCCATGAAAACGATCCGGTCAGCGACTTCGCGCGCAAAACCCATTTCGTGCGTGACCACCAGCATGGTCATGCCTTCCAGCGCGAGTTGACGCATCACTTCCAACACCTCCCCGATCAGCTCCGGGTCCAGGGCAGAGGTAGGCTCATCAAAAAGCATGATGCGGGGATCCATCGCCAATGCCCGGGCAATGCCCACGCGCTGCTGCTGTCCGCCGGAGAGCTGTCCCGGATAGTGATCGGCACGGTCAGCCAGCCCTACTCGGGTCAACTCATGCATTGCCTTTTTTGTGGCAGCCTCATCGGACATTTTTTTGACCTTCGTCAGACCCAATTTGACGTTGCCAAGGGCAGTAAGGTGATTGAAGAGCAGAAAATTCTGGAAAACCATGCCAATATGCTGCCGCACCTGGTCTTCATCGGTGCCTTTGGCGGTAATTTCGAGATCGTCTAACCAAATTTGACCTTCATTTGGACGGGTAAGCAGGTTGACGCAGCGCAAAAGGGTGCTTTTGCCGGTGCCGCTGGGACCAATGATCACGATCGTGTCGCCTTCATTCACAGTCAGGTCAAGGTTTTGGAAGATAACATTATTACCGTAGGTTTTGGTCAGGTTTTTGATGGTGAGAATAGGTTTAGGCATGGCAAAACCTCCGGACTTAAGGGTTGGACGGGATGGCAAGTTTATTTTCAAGCAAAGTCAACAAGCGGGTGGTGGCAAACACCAATAAAAAGTAGATCACGGCCGCGCTCAGGTAAGCCAATAGGTATTTTTGCGAGCTGGCACCGATCAACTGTGCCCGCCGTAAAATTTCCGGGACTCCCAATGCATAAACCAGAGAAGAGTCTTTGATCACGATGGCAGCCTCGTTGGACCAGGGTGGGATAGCCAGTCTGACCGCCTGTGGCAGCACCACGCTGCGGATGGCTTGCATGCGGCTGAGACCGACAGCCCGGGCTGCCATCAGTTGGTCTCCGCTGACAGAGAGCAGTGCGCCGCGCACGATTTCCATCTGGTAAGCACTGCTCACCACCCCCAGGGAGAGCGATCCAGCCCAGAAAGCGGAAAGGTTGATGCCTTTTGATACCGCGAAAAAGAGGATGAAAAGTAAAACTACTGGCGGGATACCGCGAAAGATGGTGCTGTAAAGATTCATTAGCCTGGCGGTTATTTTCCCGCCATAAACATAGAGCAGCGCTAAGATCGTTCCAATCAACAACCCTGAAGGCAATGCAATCAGCGTTACGCCGACGGTGTAAACTGTCCCGGAGGCAATGTAGGAAAGGAACTGACCAAAATCCAAAGGCTACTCCATTTCATTCAGGGGCTGCTTTTGTTGCAGCCCCTGCGACAGTAAGATTTGAGAAACGAGTCGTTATTATTCGCTGAAGTACTTTACAGCCAGGTCGTCGATGAAACCTTCAGCCTGAAGTTCCTGGATAATGCGATCAACTTCAGCTTTCAATTCCACGTCGCCATCTGGCAAAACGATATTGATCGGACCAGTGGAGAGTACCCCACGGTAAACAATCTGCAGATCTGGATTTTGAGCAACCAGTGCCTGAACTGGCACGTAATCGCCCATTAACACTTCAATACGACCATTGGCAAGATCCAGGGCTGCCTGGTCCACGCGCTCATAGCGGGAGAGGTTTGCTTCGGGTAATAAGCCTGGGGTGACCAGGTTGTCTGTCAGCCAGCCGTCCTGCACAGTGCCAGACTGAACGCCGACTTTGTAATTGGCAACATCTTCCGGCGCGGAAACAGTTCCGGTGAAAGCGCTGGTAACCACGAAGGCATCTTCAGTGGTGTAGTACGCTTCAGAGAAGTCAACCGTCTTGTCGCGTTCTTCATCGTAATTGAAGCAGGAGATGGACATATCCAGCTTGCCACCGGCTACGGCAGCCACGAGGCTGTCGAAAGGCATATCCACCCACTCGAGCTCTACGCCCATACGTTTGGCGATTTCTTCCATCAGTTCGATGTCAAACCCGGTCTTGTTGCCGGCGTCATCGAGATACTCATAAGGGGGGTAGTCGGCAGACGTTCCAACCGAAACTTTTTCCGCCTTCTGAATCTTGTCGAGGACTGAAGTAGATTCGGACGCGCAACCAACAAGCAAGGCTCCCACTAAGATCAGAGCCACCGCTAACAGCAAATACTTTTTCATTTTTCCTCCATGAAAGGGATAGGTTGATGGATTGTTAATATGGATTATAAAACAAAAGTGATAGTGAGGTCAGGATTTGGTGCAAATTTAAAATTTCGAATTCTTGCAAGGTCTTGCCATATAGCCTTTGCTAATAATTAAATTTAAAAATCAAATTTCCTTCCTTGGCAGATAGATCACATTACACACAATAGAACCCTAATTTTTCATTCAGTGATATACTTCTGCAGTCCTCATGAGAGGACTTTTATTTGGGTGTACGTTTTGGACGTTCTATTACTGGCAAGTGCCAGCTTTGATGGAAGAGTTGGACCGCAAGGTTCTGCTCATTGATTGTGAAGATACGGAATAATCAAGGCAACCCCCTGAGTAAAAAATTGATGACGATACACGCCTTCACCGGCATATTTTGCCGTGAATATGACCTGTCGTTTACTTAGTAAATGGAGTTTTGATGACCGTACAATTTGAAGATTTTAATCTGCGCCCCGAATTGGTGCAGGCAATCACCGCGCTGGGCTACACCCAGCCCACCCCTATCCAGGCAGGGATCATTCCGTTGATGCAAAGCGGAAACGACGTTACCGGTCAGGCTCAAACTGGCACTGGCAAAACTGCCGCCTTTGCGCTGCCGATTCTTAACCGCATTGACCCCGATCAACGTCTTCCTCAGGCTTTGGTAGTTGCCCCCACCCGCGAACTGGCTTTACAAGTGACCGAGATGATCCAGACCTTGGGTCAGTTTATTGATGTGCGGGTCTTGACGGTTTATGGCGGCACATCCTATACCCAACAATTAAATCAACTTCGCCGAGGTGTGCATGTGGTTGTCGGTACACCAGGACGCATCCTGGATTTGGTCAAGCGCGGACGATTGGACCTCTCAGAGGTGCGAACTGTCGTTTTGGATGAAGCGGATGAGATGCTCTCGATGGGCTTTGTGGAAGATATCGAAGCTATTCTTGCCGGCACACCCGATGAACGCCAGACCACGCTCTTCTCAGCTACTCTTCCACCCCGCATCCGGGAATTGGCAAGAAAATATTTGCACAACCCGAAGACCGTTTCGATCCAATCGGAACAGGTGACTGTTGCTGCAACAGAGCAGCGCGTCTACTATGTGAACGAGCATGACAAACTGGCAGTTTTGACACGTTTGTTTGAGATGGAAGACATCTCCTCCGCCTTGATCTTCACTCGCACGCGGGTGCGGACCGGTGAATTGGTTACTGAACTCAACCTGCGCGGATACCCTTCTGAGGCACTTTCTGGTGATCTTAGCCAGGATGCCCGTGAACACACCATGGCGCGTTTCAGAGCGGGTCAGATAAAGGTTTTGGTCGCCACAGATGTGGCTGCCCGCGGTTTGGATGTTGAAGGGATCACACACGTCTTCAATTATGACTTGCCAGAAGAGACCGAGACATTTGTTCATAGGATCGGTCGCACCGGTCGTGCTGGACGAACCGGCATTGCCATTTCTCTTGCCAGACCATCAGAAAGCCGCCAGGTGCGTCAGATAGAGAATTTCACTCACCAGGAAATGACCAAAGGAATTGTTCCTACAATCGAGGATGTCCAGGGAAAGCGCATGGACAGCCTGATTGCGAAGATCGAGACCTGGCTCAACCGT
>JAVEXG010000194.1:0-4985 GCA_034004115.1 Bacteroidales bacterium
CATGTTGCGGTGATACCTGAAAAGGAGGATGCCGCCTATCTCTATAACGACCTGGTCTCGCTTACAGGAGGCGACTCCATATTCTTTTTCCCTTCGACTTTCAAACGTTCCGTTCAATATGAGCAGACCGAACCTGCAAACATAGTGCTCAGGACCGAAGTACTGAACCACCTCACATCGGGAAAGAGAAAAGGCATCATTATCACCTATCCCGAATCGGTAATGGAAAAGGTGATAAGCCGCAAGAACCTCAAAAAGAATACAATGAACATCTCAAAGGGAGACAGGGTTTCGCTTGAGTTCCTTGAAGAGATGCTTCATGAATACAACTTCGAAAGAGTCGACTTTGTTTATGAGCCCGGACAATATGCGGTCAGGGGAAGCATTGCCGATATCTTCTCATACTCCGTCGACCTTCCGTTCAGGATCGACTTCTTCGGCGAGGAGGTGGAATCGATCCGTACCTTCAGCACCGACGACCAGCTGTCGATAGAAGTTAAAAAACAGGTTTCAATCATTCCAAACATCCAGGATATTTCGATAGAGGAGGTAACCGATTCATTCACCGACTTTCTTCCTCCCTCTTCCCTTATCTGGTTTGAGGATGCCGCTTATATAAAGGAAAAGATGAACAACATCTTTTCGCAGATAATGGCAAGGGAGGAAGCAGGACTGACTTCCGGCAAGAAGGAGCTTATAATGACGGGATCGAGGTTTCTGGAGGAATGCAGCAAATTCCGGACAGTTGAGTTCGGAAGAACCGGTTATTTTAGTCCATCGGAACAATTTGCATTCCGGAGCGAGCCCCAGCCGGTGTTCAACAAGAATTTCGGATTGCTGGCTGACAAGCTGATATCCAACAACATTGAAGGTTACGAAACATATATTATCTCTGAAAGCCAGTCGCAGATCGACAGACTGCATGACATATTTGCTGAGATAAATCCCGACCTTAAATTCACTCCAAGGCTCCTGAACCTTCACGGCGGCTTTACCGACCACGATCTGAAAGTGTCGGTTTACACCGATCATCAGATATTCGACAGATATCATAAATTCAGCATCAGGGGCTATTTTACAAGGAAGGAAAGCATATCGATAAAGGAGCTGACAGGCCTTAATCCGGGCGACTATGTAGTCCATATTGATCATGGCATCGGCAGATTCGGCGGACTTGAGAAAATCCAGGTGAACGGAAGGATACAGGAGGCGATCAAGCTTGTCTACAAGGACAATGACATCCTTTACGTAGGAATTCATTCGCTTCAAAGGATATCGAAGTACAAGGGGAAGGATGAATCGGAGCCCAGGATATACAAGCTTGGGTCGGGGGCATGGCAGAAGCTGAAGCAGAACACCAAGAAAAGAGTAAAGGATATTGCGAAGGACCTTATCCTCCTCTACGCCGAGAGAATGTCGGTTCCCGGGTATTCGTTCTCACCCGATTCATATCTGCAGCGCGAACTCGAAGCCTCGTTCCTTTACGAGGACACTCCCGACCAGCTTAGCACAACCATTGCGGTGAAGGAGGACATGGAAGCCGAACATCCGATGGACAGGCTTGTTTGCGGGGATGTAGGATTCGGTAAGACTGAAGTGGCGGTCAGGGCAGCCTTCAAATCAGCCTCCGACAGCAAGCAGACAGCCATCCTGGTACCGACCACCATTCTGGCCCTCCAGCATTATAAGACATTCACAGCAAGGCTTAAAGGATTCCCATGCAAAATTGATTATGTAAGCAGGCACAGGAAACCGGCCGATCAGAAACGGATTCTGAAAGAGCTTGAAGAAGGAAAGATCGACATAATCATTGGCACCCATAAACTCGCCGGAAAGGATGTAAAGTTCAGGGACCTCGGGCTGCTTGTAATTGACGAGGAGCAGAGATTCGGCGTTTCAGTGAAGGAGAAGATAAAGAAATTGAGATCAAATGTTGATACCCTTACACTTACTGCAACACCCATTCCGCGGACTCTCCAGTTTTCGCTGATGGGGGCACGGGATCTCTCCATTATAAACACCCCTCCTCCGAACAGGATGCCCATCATAACCGAGATTCACGGATTCAATGAGGATATAATCAAGGAAGGGATTGAGTATGAGGTCAGCCGTAACGGACAGGTTTTCTTCATACACAACAGGGTTGAGAACATTAAGGAGCTGCAGGCCAAGATAAGCCGCATCTGCCCCAATGTCAGGACGGCAGTTGTTCACGGGAAGATGGAGGGAGTGGATATTGAGAACGTCATGTTTGATTTCATCCAGGGCGACTATGACGTGCTTGTTGCGACTACAATTATTGAATCGGGACTCGACATACCGAATGCAAATACTATATTCATCAATGAGGCTCATCACTTCGGGCTCTCGGAGCTTCACCAGCTGAGAGGCCGGGTTGGAAGGTCGAACAGGAAAGCCTTCTGCTATCTTCTTGCTCCCCCTGTTGAAAATCTCACCCATGAAGCCAAAAGGCGGCTGAGGGCGATAGAGGAATTCTCAGAACTCGGAAGCGGATTCAACATTGCCATGCAGGACCTTGATATCCGCGGATCGGGAAATCTGCTCGGCGCGGAACAAAGCGGTTTCATAGCCGATGTGGGATACGAAACCTACCAGAAAATCCTGAATGAAGCAATGGCTGAATTAAGGGAGTCGGAACCTCAGCTCAGGGAACAGGAAATCAGGGAAGAGGGGAAACCCCAAAGCGCTGAAAAACAAAAACCTTACGTTACTGACTTCCAGATTGAGACCGACCTGGAGATCATGTTCCCAGATGAATATGTATCAAATATCTCCGAAAGAATCAGACTTTACAAAGAACTCAACGAGATTGATAATGAGCAAGGACTTGAGCTTTATGAAAGCCGGCTGACCGACAGGTTCGGGCCGGTCCCACCGCCTGCCGCATCGCTTCTCGACGTTGTGAGGATAAAATGGATAGCCACCCGGCTTGGAATAGAGAAGATATTGCTGAAGAACAATCTCCTGATCGCATTTTTCGTCTCCGATCCGAATTCGAAATTTTACCGCAGTTCCCTGTTTGTGTCGGTCATGAATTATGTTAACCGCCATCAGAAAAGAATGTCGGTTAAACAAAAGGAATCAAAACTGAGTCTTACAATTACAGGCATAGAAAATGTAAGGTCGGCGATCGGAATTCTGCAGGGCATTGAAGACGAGGCTAAAGCGCAAATAAGCAGGGGATAATACTAAAATAAGATGAAAATGGGCCTTCCGGATATGTTATAACATTGTTATAACGTTCAAAATTGCTGTTGATACGAGTCTCACAAATAAATTTTTTCAATACTGATCCCTTTAGTACATTTGTATCTATATAAATCTATATGAACCTGATTTTTGATGTAGGGAATACGGCCACGAAGATAGCCGTATATGAAGGTTACGAAAAGAAGGTATCTCTCACAACCAAGCAATTCAGCTTTGATAAGTTGCAGGAAATATTTGAGCCCTATCTGCATGATATTAAATATGCAATAATTTCAACAGTCAGGGATCTTCCTGAGTTCATTATCGACATGGCAACCCTTGGCATACCCAATGTCCATGTTCTGTCGCGGCATACAAGGCTTCCGTTCAGGAATGAATACGAAACCCCCGAGACCCTCGGAAGCGACAGGCTGGCAGCCGTGGCAGGTGCCTATTATCTTTTCCCGGGAAGAAACGTGCTTGTAATCGATGCCGGAAGCGCAGTAACCTATGATTACCTTGCAGGCAAAACCTACAAGGGAGGAAATATCTCTCCCGGCCTGAGCATGCGATTCAGGGCTCTTCACAAATTCACCGGCAGGCTTCCTCTTGGATCCACCCTTCAGAAATATTCCACTCCTGGGAAAAACACGCTCGAGGCGATTTCAGCCGGAGTTACTGACGGACTTATCTATGAAATAAACAGTTACATAAGTTCGTTCAGGGAAGACAATCTCGATTCGATGATAATTCTTACCGGAGGCGACAGCGGTTATCTGAAGGAGAGGTTATGCTGCAAGGTTAATTATCAGCCCGATCTGGTCCTTGACGGTCTGAATCATATTCTGGAATATAATGAGCAAAAGAATTAAACTCTTTATACCGCTCCTGGCCGCTGCACTAAGCCTTGTTTCCTGCGGGAAGAAATCCATCGAATACGAAAAGATGGATATTCTCCGTCTTCCCTCACAGACAGGAAAGGATTTTACAACAACATACACCGATTCGGGAAAGCTGGAGCTGGTCTTTTCGGCTCCGGTAATGGAAAGATATGAAAAAGCCGAGCCTCCCTATACAGAATTCAGATCGGGACTCGACGTGCGGTTTCACGATGGTAAGTCAACGCCGGTTGCTTCTGTGACTTCCAGGTATGCAAAATTCCATGATGACAAAAACCTGTGGGAGCTGCAGGACAGTGTGGTGGCGTTCAATGAAGACGGGGAAAAGCTTGAAACCGAGCTTCTGTTCTGGGATCAGAAGAAAGATCTGATATACACCGACAGGTTTGTAAAGATCACCACGGAGGATCAGATAATCCAGGGCTACGGTCTTGAATCGGATCCCCGGCTGACCCGGAGAAGGATAAAGAACCTGAGTGCCACAATCTATATCAACGAGGAAAACTGATCGCCCAACCCCTGAGGTGTCGTCTTCCATCAGACTTTTAACGACACCTTAGGTGTCGACTTCCAATAGCCCGGGTATCGCCCCGGGTAAAGAGCGACACACACCAGGGACAACCCCGGAGTGGGTTGAATTCCAATATATTATTTATCAATATATATAAAGCATACCTTTGATAACTGAATGCCACCCCTTCAGGGTGGTAATAATGTTATTGCCTTAACCCCGGATGGGACCGGGGCTATTAGAAGCCCAGCCCCCAAGGCTGGAGAAAAGAAGTGTGCATGTTGCAGGACAGTTGCACGGGGAGGGCCCGGATGGGTTAGTTTTCCTTCCAAAGGAATAGATTGTGCTAAAAATGTTATTTTTGG
>JAVEXG010000044.1:0-24132 GCA_034004115.1 Bacteroidales bacterium
AGCCGTGAGGCCAGATGATGGGAAAAAATGAAATTTCTTTTCTCCCCGAGGCAGGCAAGAAGGGTTCTCCTGTATTCACTCAGACGTTCTACTGTTTTACCCGGTAAAGCATTCATGACATTCATTTGATGTTAGTTGAATTTTTTAGGAAGACGCACCTTAAAAGTAGTACCCACATCCGGCACACTTTCGACAGTTATTGAACCATGGTAAAGATCAACCACCTGTTTGACTATTGACAGTCCAAGTCCGCTTCCTCCTATGTTTCTTGTTTTTTCATTTTTAATCCTGACGAAATCGGAGAAAAGGTTTTCCTTGTCCGACTCGCTGATCCCGATGCCGGTATCAGTGAACACCAACAAAACGTCATTTTCATCCTCATCGATCACAATTTCAACCTTGCCACCTCTCTTGTTGTATTTGACCGCATTGGATACCAGATTGTTGAATATTATCTCCATGTCGGTCGGATCGGCCATAATCACCACATCCGATTTTAATCCGAGATTTACGGAGACCTCCATCTGTATGGCGTAAGGACGAACGGTGACTATTGCGTTGGAAGCGATACCCTTGAGATTAACCTCTTCAATCTTTTCTGCTTTTCGTTCGAGCCGGATTTTTGTAAAGTCGAGCAGGTCCATTATCAGGCTCCTCATCCACTGGATTCTCTGAAGCGACCTTTCTATGGGGGTTGAATAATCCTCGATCCTGTCGCCTGCCTGCCTGTCCTGCATCATCTTAAGATAACCCTCCACAGCATTAAGCGGGGCTTTCAGTTCATGCGAAAGGACCGAAAGGAACTGGTACCTGACCTTTCTCCCTTCCTCGTTCATCTTGTGGGTTATCCGTCTCAGGTACAGCTGTTTTGTGATATTCTCAATACTCGATTTAAGTTCCTGGGGAGTGAATGGCTTTGGAACGAAGTCGGTGGCTCCGAATTTATGAGCCTTAAGTGCAACATCAAGGGAAGCGTACGACGTAATCATAGCCACCACAACGTCATAATTCTTGTTCCGGATATACTCCAGGACCTCGGTTCCCTGAATGCCCGGAAGCTTATTATCGAGGAGAACGATATCCGGTTTATCACCGTCGATTATAGTAATCCCATCCTCTCCTGTGGCGGCCTCTGTCACCTCAAATGTAAAATCCTCATCCATGAACGGGTAAGCTACACGGAAGTTATTGAGGATACGCGACACTCCCGATCGGATACCGGGCTCATCATCAACAACAAGGACCTTTAATACTGGCATATCAGATCTTTAATAATTTCATCACTTCCTGATCGAGCTGTTCGGGCCGGATCCCTTTTTCGAGGTATCTGTCGGCTCTTATCCATGACTTTTCAGCTTCTGAATCGAGGCTGAATGAAATTCCGGTCTCATGAGCCACTGCTGTTGCCAGAATAACCGGGATGTCAGGATATTTCTTCTTGATCTTGTAACAAAGGATGAATCCGCTGTCGTCGTTTTCCATCATCAGGTCGAAGATGGCCAGACTCGGTTTCATTTTCGAGATTACCGATTCAGCCTCGGCCTGACTCTCTACAGCCACAGTCTTATACCCTGCCCTTCCCAGGTTGTTAACCGTCTGGAATAGATAGTCGGGGTCATCATCCGCCACAAGAATCGTAAAATCGCTTTTCTTCATATTTTCAAATTCCTAAAATTGTAATTCATCTTCATTTTTTACCCCTAAATCCCCCAAGGGGGACTTAAAAATCCGTCTTTGTTCTTACCCCTGGGTCCCGAAAGCTCCCGATAGCTATCGGGACGGGATGGGGGTAAAGGGCCAGGGTGTTTCATTCTTTCCTTCGGGGCAAAATTATTCTAAAACTTGTTCCGGTTGGTCCTTTTGACCTTTCAGTATTCGACTCAACTGTAATCTGTCCCTTGTGCATTTTAACAATACCGTAAGCTGTAGCCAGACCGAGACCTGTTCCGACTCCAATAGCCTTTGTCGTGAAGAAAGGCTCAAAGACCTTGGCCCTGTCTTCCTCCCTGATTCCGATACCGGTGTCCTTTACAGTAATGATTACATCCCCGAGGGTATCCTCAAGAATAAGGTCAATGGTTCCGCCGTCGGGCATCGCATCAATTGCATTCTTTACAAGGTTTGTCAGAACCTGCGTCATCTGCTCGGTATCGAGCATTGCTTCGGGATTTGTTGTTTTGTCGATAACCGAAATTTTCATGTTCGGAGGTGCAATTATGCTCTCAAGGCTGCGGTCGGCAAGATCCTTCAGGCTTATCAGCTGATGATTGACCTGGTTTTTCCGTGCAAAGTTCAGCAGATTTGCAACTATCTTCTTGCATCGTGCTGCCTGTTCCACAATCAGATTAAGGTCCTCCCTAACCGGTGATTCCTCAGGGCTCTCGTCGAGAAGGATATTGCTGTACATGATTACAACACCCAGGGGATTGTTAAGTTCATGTGCAATACCGGCTGAAAGCTGTCCCATATGCGCAAGTTTTTCAGACTGTTTAAGTGCCTCGCGCATTGAGGTGAGCTTTTCATTTGTCAGTGCAAGGTCATTAACCGATTTATGAAGTTTTTCGATTGTATAGGGCAGGCACATCTCCACCTCGGCCAATCCCTTCTTAATGGCAATGGCATGTTCGACACAGGTCTCGTAACCACATGCCCCGCAGTTAAGATGATCCTTCTCGGTAAATTTCCCAATTGTAGAGAGCACCTCCTCAATTCCCTCTGCAACCTGTAATTCGGGCCGCCGCTCCTCGGGCTTGTGCTTTGTTGAAAGGTCAAGGTCGGCAAACTCCGTGATGGCTTCTTCCCAGGCTTCCTGATCCATCTCCCTCATCTTGGTGTTGGCATAGGAACTCACACGTGCCCTCCGGTTATACTGTTTTCCGCTCTTTGAAAGACCCGGTCCCATAATGCATCCCTCACAGCAAAGAAGCTCCATGTGCTGGTTCTTGATCAGCCCCGCCTCGAACTCCTTGAGCGCTCCCTGGAAATCGATCCTTCCCTCTGCTGCAATTATGTTTCCGGTTATAGCGTCATCGTTTATGTTGGCTGTCTGAAGAAGTCCGCGGGTTACGGGGAAGATTGCCCCTCTTCCTCCGGCAGGCGGGTCGAAATCGGAAGGCTCAGTTTCAGCAGGCTTGATTCTCAGGAGATCGAACAACTCCCGCAGTTCAGTGAAGGTTATGACTTCATCAATCTCGCCGCTTTCGGCTTTCTTTGCCACGCAGGGCCCGATGAATACAACATTGATGTCCTTCCCGTACTTTGCCCTTACAACCCGGCTCATGGCAACCATTGGCGAAACTATGGGCGCCAGGTTATCGACAAGTCCGGGATGATAGAATTTTATATAATTGACAATCGAAGGACAGTCGGATGTGATGTAATATTCGCTGCTTTCCTCAATCAGCTTCTTATATTTCACTGCCACTAGATCAGCACCGAAGGAAACCTCGAGAACCTTTTTAAATCCCACTTTCCTGGTCATTCCGACAAGCAGCCTGTGATCGGGAAACTCCTGGAATTCGGCCGGAAAACTAGGAGCGATAATAGCATAAGTATCTTTTGCAGAATCGATGAGATTCAGTACCCTTTCGGTTGTATTCAGGAAAACTTTTGCGCCCTGGCTGCACACTTTGGTGCAGTTTCCGCATGCTATACACCTTTCATCAATGACCTCAGCCTGCCCTCCTACAATCCGGATAGCCTTGGCAGGGCACTCCCTGACGCAGGTGTAGCAGGTTCGACAAAGTTCTTTTATGGTGTAAACAAGCATGGGTTAAAGGTATAATGGCGTAAAGGCGTAAAGGCGTAAAGGCGTAAAGGCTTGACGGCATGACGGCGTGACGGCTTTACGGTTTAAACCACCCCGCTCCCATCCCGGGAGGGCAGCCTTCTTGAAGCCCCCCCTGGGGACCCGAAAGCTTTCGGGATGGGGGTAAAAACTATAACAATACATTTCTCTTCTCAAAATGTGTAAAAAATATTCTCTTATCCGATATTTCACTGTTCTCCTTCAAAAACTTTTCATAAAGGTTAATGAGCGTGGGAGACTTGCATGGCAGGCTTATTGCTTCACTTTCGTCGGCCTGGTAAACCAGCTTTGTTCTGGCCTTAAGTTCCTCCTTCGCCGTGACAAATGGCAAACCTGCACCGTGAATGCATCCTCCCTGACAGGTCATCACTTCCACAAGATCATAAACCGTGCCGGCCGCCATTGATGATCTTAGTTTTTCAAGTCCGTTCAACCCGTCAACCACAGCAACCCTTATAAGCTGGTCTTCAATACTGAAAACCGATTCCCTGAAATTGCCTGACAATCTTAGCTTTCTGAATTCCTGACGGTCGATCTCCCTGCCGGTTTTCCTAAAATAAAGCAGCCGGATAACCGCCTCTGTAAGTCCGCCTGAAACCTCAGCGAGAACAGCCGACGAACTCCTACCGCTCAACGGTTCATCTGCAGGTTCCTTTTCGATATTTGTAACATCAATCCCGTTCAGTCTGATCAGGCGGGCCAGTTCCCTGACAGTCATCACCGAATCGACGTCGCTGATTCCCTTGCGCATCATGCCGTCGCGCCTTGCCTCGTACTTCATGGCGATGCAGGGCGACACCGAGACTGAAAATATCTGTTCCGGTTTAACACTGAGCTGGCCGGCAACAAGTGTTTTTATAAGTATCCCTGTTATCTGCTGGGGTGATTTGACCGTTGACAGGTCAGGCAGGATCGAAGGAGTAAATTGCTCGGCGTATTTCACCCATGCCGGACATGCAGTTATGTAAAGAGGCTGACCTGATTTATTTCCCCATCGTTCAATAAGGGTGTTGACGGTCTCAGTCACACATACATCAGTTCCCGTACCGGTACTGTATATCTTGTCAAATCCGATCTTTCTGAGAATAGCATTAAGGCTTTTGTCAAAATCCCTCGCATTCCTTATTCCAAGTTCTTCGGCAATGCCTGATGCCACTGCAGGAGAATAC
Organism: Bacteroidales bacterium; assembly: GCA_034004115.1. Lineage (GTDB taxonomy): Bacteria > Bacteroidota > Bacteroidia > Bacteroidales > VadinHA17 > LD21. The sequence continues at coordinate 4,978 of JAVEXG010000044.1, forward strand.
TGGATAGCCTTCACCGCATCCTGCTTGTTCAGAAACTCCTGCACCTCGGTGATATTATGCTTCTCGTGAAGAGCACCGGTCGGGCAAACCAGGACGCACTGCCCGCAATGGATGCAGCTCGAGAAGTTAAAATCCTTGTCCATGGCAGCGCCGATATGAGTCTGCCGGCCGCGGTTTATAAAATCGAGGGAGGTGCAAGTAATCAGTTCCTCGCATACCCTGACACAACGGCCGCACAGGATGCATTTTGCCAGTTCCCTGACAATGGCCGGGCTCGACTGGTCGAGGCGCTGTTTTGTTTTCTTCCCCTTTATCCTCCGTTCACGGATATTAAGTTCCTCAGCAAGCCTCTGGAGTTCGCAGTTCAGGTTCCTGTCGCAGTAAAGGCAGTCGTCGGGATGGTTTGAGAGCAGCAGTTCTACTATTGTTTTCCTAGCTGTTATTACCCGTGGCGAATGGGTTTTTATTTTCATCCATTCCTCAACAGGCTGGGAGCATGCCGTAACAAGACGGTCGCGTCCCTCAACCTCCACAACGCATATCCTGCACGCTCCGGTAGGGGTAAACTCCTTCATCCTGCAGAGGGTGGGTATTATTATCCCGTTGCGGTTAAGGGCCGAAAGGATTGTTTCTCCCTTTTCGGCCTTGATCTTTTTGTTATTTACCTGAATCGTGAAGAGCATGTTATTGTTGCTGGTTGCTGGCTTTGCCCTCTGAAGCTTTAGCGAAAGAGGGTTGCTTGTTGCTTGTTACCGTTTATCGTTTATCGTTTATCGTTTATCTTTTATTGTTCCTTGTTTCTGATCTGGTTATTCCTGCAGTCTTAACCAGCAATCAGCAACCAGGAACCCGTAACATATTCTATTTTACTATCACTGCTGAAAATTTACACACATCGTAACAAACTCCGCAGCCTATGCATTTATCCTCGACGATGAAGAAAGGCTGGAGGCGGGTACCATATATCGCGTTCACCGGGCATTTACCGGCACATACTGTACATCCCGTGCATTTCTCGACGTTGATGATGAATGTTCTCAGTCCTCTGCATACGTTGGCCCTGCATTTCCTGTCGAAGATGTGTTCCTCGAACTCCTCCCTGAAGTTAAGGAGGGCGCTCATAAACGGATTCGGTGCAGTCTGTCCGAGGCCGCATAGAGAGGTATCTTTCATTACAGTCGAGATGGTTTCAAGCTGCATGACTCCCTTGAATCGTTCAAGGGTTGTTCCTGATTCCTCGTTGGCCGGTTTTTTTATGACGCTCTCAAGGATTTCAAGCATTCTGCCGGTTCCTTCGCGGCAGGGTATGCATTTTCCGCAGCTTTCCCTCCTTATGAACTCCATGTAATACCTCACCAGGTCGACCATGCACGAAGTCTCGTCGATTACAACAAATCCGCCTGCACCCATTACGATTCCCTTTTCCTTCATCGACTCGAATGCGATCGGAGTGTCAATGTCGCTTTCGGCTATAAATGTTCCTGAAGCCCCTCCAAGCTGAACAGCCTTGAAATCCTTTCCGTCCCTTATGCCGTCAACAATATCCTCGACGACAGTCCGGATGGTGGTTCCCATCTCTACCTCAACCACGCCCGACATTCGTCCGCGGCCGGTTATGGCCAGGATTTTTGTTCCCGGACTCTTTTCGGTGCCGAAGCCCCTGAACCATTCAGGGCCGTTCTGCATGATCAGCGGAACATTCATCAGAGTTTCCACGTTGTTGATTACTGTGGGTTTACCTGCAAGGCCCGAAGTTGTAGGATATGGAGGCTTTAGCTGGGGCATTCCCCTTTTTCCCTCGAGGCTGTTAATAAGAGCGGTTTCCTCGCCGCAGACGAAAGCCCCAGGTTCAACCTTTACAGATATTTCAAGGTTGTACCCGCTTGAGTAAATATTATGTCCGATGATGCCATAATCCCTCGCCAGTGCAAGGGCTTTCTGAAGTCTTTCCAGGGCATGGGCAGAGCCCGATTTAAGATAGATAATCGCATTTGAGGCGCCTATTGCGTATGCAGCAATGGCCATGCCCTCTATAAGGCGATGGGGATCACTCTCAAGAATGGTACGGTCGCTGAACGAGCCCGGGTCGCTTTCCTTTGCATTGCATATCAGGTAGCGCGAATTGGAAGGGGTTGAGAGAGCCTGTTTCCATTTCAGGCCGGTGGAATAACCTCCCCCGCTCCTGCCCCGCAGTCCGCTGCGTTCAATTATGTCACAGACCTCTTCGTAGGTATAATGACGTATAGTTTTTACAAATGTCCGGTATCCTCCCCTGGCAATATATTCCTCAATGCTTTCGGGGTTGTAGCATCCGCAGTTCCCGAGCACTATCCGCTTCTGGAGGGCGAAGAAGGGAAGTTCGTTCATGAAGGAAATCCCGGGCCACAGGCCGAATCCCTTTTCTCCGGCCTGCCCGAGCAGGTCATCTTCATTTATGTCGCTGTGGAAAACCCCGTTAAGAAGAGGTTCCACCTTTTCCTCGGTGATGTTCCTGAAAAACAGCCGGTTTTTTCCCGGCATCTGAACACATACCAGGGGCTCAAAGTTTGCCGGACCTGCGCAGCCCACAGTTACAACTTCCGCCGAGGGCTGGCTATCACTTACATACGACCTGATGGCATTTAATGTTTTGTCGGCGCCTGCAATTATTGAACTGGAATTAAAGGTAACGTGGATCACAGGCACATCGGTCCTGTCGCGGCGCACCTTCTGCAATACCTTTTCCGTTTCGGAAGCGAGAGTATCGGATTCAAATAACAATACCTTCTGTATGAGGAATGTCTTTAAATCTTCCATCTAGTCGTTGTCAATTATGTATTTAAGCTTTCTTATAAGTTCGGGAACCTGTTCGGGCTTCATATGAATATGGTATTCGCCGTTCATCATCACCACCGGTCCGTGGTGACACCCTCCCATACAGGTCACTGTCTCGAGACTGAAATTCCCGTTTCGCGTTGTCTGACCGGGTTCAATCCTGAGCTCTTCCCTGAATTTATCTATTACGGCTTTCGAGCCGTTCATAAAGCATGTGGTTCCGTTGCAAAGCTTTATGTGAATCTTTCCGGCCGGAAAAAACCTGAACTGGTCGTAAAAAGTTGCCAGTCCGAAAATTTTCGTCGTACTAAGTCCCAGGTGGCTTCCAACCCTTACAATGGCTTCTTCGGAGATGTAACCGTCAGCCTCCTGTATATCCTGAAGCAGGGGGATCAGTTCTTCACGCCGGCCCTGTTTGTACTTGCTTAAGATATTATCGAGGTCTGCTGCCATCCTGTCAGATAATGAATATATTCCAAATATACAGAATTTTGTTGTTACAAAATAAACATTGTTATTTTATTAACAATAATTAATAAGTAATCGGTGAAAATCAGCTAAATGGTCAGGTTGTTTGGTCTGTATGAGGATGAAAGCCCGGAAAATATTATTACATTTGAGCTTTAAGTTGTTTTCATCAGGCACCGTATGCAGCAAAAAATCGAAATGCAGATTTGTATGGGCAGTTCATGCTTCTCGCGGGGAAATCGTGATGTGGTGAGCTACATCAGGGATTATCTGAAGAAGAACCATCTTGAGGACAAGATAGTTTTCAAGGGAGCCAGGTGCATTAATCTGTGCAGTAACGGTCCGAATCTGAGAATAAACGACAGGATAATTGAGGGAGTAACGCTGGCGAAAATTGATGCCATACTTGAAAAGGAGATCGGGAATATCAGGTAGGATTCCAATCACTGATTATTTATGAACAACAGAAAGCCAATCTTTTATATAAACGACCAGAAATGCCGGAATTCATATTCCTGCGTAAGGGTCTGCCCGGTGAATGCCATTGAGGTAAGGGCGCAGAAGGTGCATCCGACAATCATAAATGAAAGGTGCATTGGTTGCGGCCTTTGTTTTATTGAATGTTCTCCCGGGGCTGTTGAATTCCGCGATTCAAAGGAAGAAGTAAAAAAACTGCTGGCATCGGAGCGTAAAACGGCTGCCCTGGTAGCACCCAGCATAGCCTCGGAATTTGATGACATAACCGACTACAGGAAGTTTGTGAGCATGCTTAAGGCCCTGGGCTTCGACTATGTTCATGAAGACTCTTTCGGAGTGGACCTGATCGCCTCCAAATACGCTGATCTTTTTGAACAGGCTGAAGGAAAGTATTATATAACAACAAATTGTCCGGTAATAGTAAAGCTTATCGAGAAGTATCATCCGGAGCTTCTTACCAACCTGGCCCCACTGGTTTCGCCTATGATGGCAACGGCAATGGTTGTAAAGGAGCTTTACGGTAAAGATGTTGCAACAATTTTCATTGGCCCCTGCATCGACAACAAGGATGAGGCGGTCAACCACAAGGACGGCAAACTTGTCGATGGGGTCCTCACCTTCATCGAGCTGAGACAGCTTTTTGATGAGTTCGACATACAGGAAAGGACAGTCAGGATGTCGGATTTTGATCTCCCCTACGGTCACTGGGGAGCCCTCTACCCTCTTCCTGCCGGAATACTCCAGGCCGCAGGCATAAAGCGTGATATAGCTGTCAGCGGCGTTATTACTGCTGCCGGAAGGGAAGATGTCTTTGAAGGCCTGAATGATTTTGAGAAATACATTGATACCATACGTCATCACTTCAACCTCTTTTTCTGTCACGGCTGTCTTCTGGGTCCCGGTATGGAGACTCACAATGAAAGGTTCAAGAGAAGGGCGCTTGTTCGTCTCTATGCCGAGAAAAGGGTTGGAAAGCTCGACAAGATCCAGTGGGAAAAGGACATGAAGCGCTGGTCGAAGCTCGATTTCTCAAGGGATTTTCATCCAAACGACCAGAGGATACCCGAACCGCCGGAGGAAGCGATAGCTGAGGTGATGAAGATAATTGGCAGGGAAGACATCAATGACACCCTCGATTGCGGTGCATGCGGCTATCAGTCGTGCCGCCATTTTGCCTCAACCGTCGCAAAAGGGCTTGCAGTGCCCGAGATGTGCCACACCTACAACCTGAGGAACAAGCAGGAATACATAGAAACGCTGCGGCAGACAAACAGGAAGCTTGCCGAGACTAAAAAGGCACTGAAAGAATCGGAAGAGCTTGCAATGAGGGAAAAGGAGATGGCTCAAAGCGCTTCCGACATGATGAACAACATGCTTGAGAAGCTTCCGTCGGGTGTGGTTATTGTTGATAACAACCTTAAAGTGCTTCATTCGAACGTGAGCTTCATAAATATACTCGGGGAAGATGCGAAAGCTGTCGCTGAAATCATTCCCGGACTTGTCGGAGCTGATTTGAAAACCCTTCTTCCCTTCAACGTCTATAATATGTTCTCCTATGTGCTCAAAGAAGATGAGCCCGTGGTGAGCAAGGACATTCATTACGAGGACAGCATGCTCAACGTTTCGATTTTCCCGATTAAGAAGAACCGGATGTGCGGCGCCATAATTAGGGATCTCTATTCTCCCGAGGTTCAGGGAGAGGAAGTGACAAACAGGGTAAGCGACGTTATCGAAAAGAACCTCGAGATGGTGCAGAAGATAGGGTTCCTCCTTGGGGAAGGCGCATCCGAAACCGAACAAATGCTTAATTCAATTATTGAGTCCTACAAGAAAAAGTCGCTTGCAAAAAAGGAACCCCGTCAGTAACACACAGTGTATAAGGATTTTTACATAGAAGTAAACAGTCAGCAAAGAAATCACGACGGTGAAAGGATCTGCGGCGATGTCTTCCTTAACAAATACATAAAGGAGGAAGACAGGGTTATTGCCGTGCTGTCGGACGGTATGGGACACGGAGTAAAGGCAAATGTTCTTGCCACCCTCACGGCCACAATGGCCCTCAGTTTCACAAGGGAACACAAGGAGGTGGACCGCATAGCGGAGATAATAATGAATACCCTGCCCGTATGCAGCGAGAGGCTGATAAGCTATTCGACATTCACAATAGTCGATATCGAAAGCAGCGGAAGCGTGAATATCCTCGAGTACGACAATCCGTTGACAATAATACTAAGGGGATCCGAGACCTTCGATCCCTCCTGGAAGGAGGTTGTTCTCAACAAGGGGAAAAATGCCGGAAAAGTTCTGAAGACATGCACCTTTATGCCATCAAAGGAAGACAGGATAATATTTTTTTCCGACGGAGTCGCGCAGAGCGGAATGGGAAGCGAAGCCTTTCCCTTCGGATGGGGAAGGGATGATATCGCCTCCTATGCATCAACCCTGGTGAAAGGCGATATTTCGATGTCAGCCTTAAACCTGTCAGGTAAGATTGTCACAATGGCCCATAAAAATGACGCTTATAAAGCCAAGGATGACATTTCATGCGCCACCATTTATTTCCGTGAGCCAAGAAAACTGCTGCTCTGTACCGGTCCTCCGTACGAAAAGGAAAAGGACAGGGACCTTGCTTTGAAGGTGAAGGAATACAAGGGCAAGGTTATCATCTGCGGAGGCACAACAGCCGATGTTGTAGCCCGTGAGCTTAACAAGGCGATCATAGATGAACTGATATTTGAAGATCCCGAACTGCCGCCCGAAAGTTTTATAGAAGGTATCGACCTGGTTACCGAAGGCATCCTCACCCTTCAGAAAGTAAATGAGATTCTGAAATCGTACAATAACAGCGTCAGGCTGGGGAAAGGTCCGGCCGACAAGATAGTAAGACTTCTCATGGAGAGCGATGAGATCCATTTCGTTATCGGAACCAGGATCAATGTGGCTCACCAGGATCCCACACTGCCTGTCGACCTGGAGATAAGAAGAACCGTTGTAAAAAGGATTGCCAGGCTCCTTGAGGAGAAATGGATAAAGAAGATCAGCTTCGAATATATCTGATCACAGCCGGGGAATTATCAGGGTGTTTTTAGACAGTCTTACTGCCTGGTATAATGGTAAGGTGTATTATCCGGATTGTATTAAATAATTAAGTCCGTGATTTTATCCGTGACACCCGTGAAACCCGTGGTAAATATCTGGTTTTGGGTTAACCACTGAGTACACGGAGAACACGGGTAAGACACGGATGATCTCAAATTATAAATTCCGTGATTTTATCCGTGCTCTCCGTGGAATCCGTGGTGTATCAATTCATGGAGATCAATATTCAAAAAATAATTGCAAAGAAATCTGCATTTTATCTCTCCGGGCTCTGACTTGAATCACCAAATACTGAAGGGTTGTAACTGAAGGCCACCCCGCCGGGGTCGGATTGGTAATAATGTCCCGATCCCGGGGCGAGACCCGGGCTACTGGAAGGCCAGCCCTCAAGGCTGGAAGAATAATATTGCCACTTATCCGGATGGGACCGGGGCTATCGATCGCTTTGGTGATGGAAGTCCAGACCACAAGGCTGGATGTCTGCGGCTCCTGCTAACCACCCACCATACAACATCTGAAAAAACCAGCCAGGACATCCAACTTTTCACCATGAATTTTCAATATGCTTTGGATATTTACGTGTTACCTCTTTCAGCCCATAAAAACCCACTAAACAGGAAACAGGTGCTCGTAACATTAACTATTCATCTTACCGTACCGGCGGAGGCAGGTGGCCTCAATAATTATCCCGGGTTGGGAATATTTTACTTAATTGTTAATTATCTGACAACTGGTGTCATCTTTTTGCCATGATGTTTTCAAATCTAGCGTTACTTATCGGGTGATGGCTTATGACCTCATTATTATGGATAATGCAAAAAGTCCCAAAGGCACACGGAGTTTGCTGGGCTGACTCATGATCCTTCAGATCTATCAGATCAGCCTCGATTTTAAGCTTTTTTGCAGTCTCCAAAATCGCATCTACATTTTTTACCGAATAACCTCCTTGTATCCGCAGACACCATAGTCTGCAATGTTCTCCGGTGTAAGGTCAATGATTTCTATATCAGTCATGTTATTGCGCAGTTTGTCTTGTAAAATTTACCTGGCACTTTTTACGCATCTGAATCCTACCGCAAAATCAATCCATGATGGTGAAAGGCCGTTGCGATAGAAAGTCTGGATACACATTGCCCCGGAATGCCAGCTTCCACCACGAATTACTTTAAATCTGCCTGAATCAGGACCTTTAGGATTTTGACCCGGAGAGTTTGCATAATAGTCATCTCCATAATTGTCCAATGTCCATTCCCACACATTACCTCCCATATCGAATAATCCAAAGCCATTTGGTTTAAAAGATCCTGCTTTTAATGTTGTCCTGTATTTTTTACCGTAGTTCACCAGGGTTGAGTCTATCTGGTTTCCCCAGGGGTAATTTGAACCTGGCAATCCACCTCTTGCGGCATATTCCCATTCAGCTTCAGTAGGAAGTCTTTTACCAGCCCATTGAGCATATTTCAATGCCTCCATGAAACTGACTCCTGTAACAGGATGATCAGGATACTCCAGGCTGCATTTAAACTGTGCCGATCCCCAGAATTCCGGAAGGGGATTGCCAGTCTCAGAACAGTATTCAAAGTACTGTTTGTTTGTTACTTCGAATTTGTCCATGTAAAAAGCGTCAACCGATACTTTATGTTCAGGTTGCCAGTCCGTTGTTCCCGGGGAGTTTTTTCCCATTGTGAATTCACCGGCAGGGATAAGAACCATGCCGGGATCTGTAACCTGTGAAAACATTGAGTTGCAGATCAGAAAAGTAAGGAGAAATAGCATTGATTTCATATTCTAAAGTGTGGTTAGTGTGCGCATTAAGTTAAACTTAAAAGTTGGCGGTATGACCTGCCGATGTTAACTGTCCTGTGTCGCCATCACAGATTGGTTGTGTTGGCCATATTGTTCGTTCCGGGTTTTCGGTATTTTAGTTTCTTTTATTCTTGTCTCTGTGTTTTGTCGGGGACTTTGTTCTTTTTCACTGCCATTTCCATGAGCTTGTTTACCGTTCTCCAGTTCCGGGCTGTGCCTGTCACCTTCATTTTAGCCTCGAAGAAATTCGTGTACAGCTTTGTTTTGCCGAATCCGTTCGGACAGTAAATGTATATTTCACTACCATTTATCTGGAATTTGTCGGGAGGATAATCTATGCCGGCAACTTTTAGAATTTGTTCTTCCGATGGTTTATACTCAAGAAAAAGCACTGCCATTTTTGAGGGATCGAAATTGGGTTCTCCCAGGAAAGGATTAACAGAGACTATTTCCTTCATTTCATCCAGTGTACGGGTTATTACAGCGATGTTGAGATTGAATTCAGAAAGAATGGCCCTCCGTATACCTGAAGAAATATCGTCTATATACCCGTCGTGAGCTGTAAAAACGATGTTCCCACTCTGAATATAAGTTTCCGCGTCAGCATAACCCAGTTGCCTGAACATATCAGCAAGTCTGGTCATTTTGATCGAATTATGCCCGGTCATGTTGATACCCCGGAGCATAGTTATGCGTGTTTCCACTGGCTGCAAATTAATTATACAATTATTACATCTGTCACCTGATGAGGCTGAAAAGCGACGGCCTGACGGTTCGGGCTTTTTAATTGCTTTTGTCGTGTTCTATTGATCACTCTGTCTTTTTCGTTTGTAATGTAGCTGCGTCAATCCAGTTTCAAATGATTTTGCACTCACAAATTCAAGTTGCTGCTCCGGTCTGTTGTCTTTAAAAAGTCTTGTCCCGTTACCCACCAGAACCGGTATTATTGAGATAATAAATTCGTCAATCAGGTCGTGCTGTAAAAGTTCATTAATAATTTCTGCTCCACCATCACAATAGATACTTTTTCCGCTACCAGACTTTAGTCGTTGAACTAATTCAGTCAATTTTCCAGTGTAAAAAGTTGTTCTCCCCGCACCCGGTCTCTCAGTTCCTGTAATGACATACACATCCCGTTTTCCGTTGTCGTAATGAGAAGAACCAATTTCCCTGACCACATAATCATAGGTTTTTCTGCCGAGGATTATGGTGTCAATGCTGGCAGTGAATTCTGCATAACCGTAGTCTTCCCCTTCTTTTTCAACTAATTTCAGAAAACTGAGGTCGTCATTTGGTTTTGCAATGTATCCGTCTAAACTTGTTGCTATGAAAAGTGATAATTTTCGCATAATTGTTATTTCCTGATTTCTGACGCTATCAAAATTTAGTCTGGTTAAAATTTTTATATTGCTGACTATGAACAATATATAAAATTGATTTTTATTATATACCGCATTAACTCCTCATTTTGGTTAAACCACTGAGTTCACTGAGAACACGGATTATGCACGGATTGTTTAAAATTATAATGTCCGTGATTTTACCCGTGATCCCGATAGCCATCGGGACCGTGAAACCCGTGGTGAACCAATTCATGGAGATCAATATTCTTAATATAAATGCCAGGAAATCTGCAATTTATCTCTCCGGACCCTGACTTGAGCTACCTAATGAATCCTTTATTTAAACAAGTGTCATTTACTGAAGCAGGAAATCTCCAACCGGCATCCAGAAGATATTGCCGTTCAGATAAGCAAACAGGTACTTGCCGTCGGGAGAAACATCCATGTCAGAATCGCCATCCTTTGTGTTGAATTCCGGACCTGGATTTTTTGGACTTGTCCATGTCTCATCATTATTCCTGTAAGATATATACCGGTCATAATCTCCATATCCGCCGGGCCGGTTTGATGTAAATATCATGTATCTTCCATCAGGACTGATGAATGGATTAACATCACTATAACCGATACTGATCGGGTTGTCAATTTTGACCGGATCAGAACATTTATTCTCATCGCATTGGGACATATAAATATTCCCGGTCTGATTTTTATTATCCCAGTTACAGAAATAAAGCGATCCGTCACTTGCAACTGAAGGATGAAATTCCCAAATACTATCTCCTCCGATGTCAAAAAGTTTTTCAGGCTGAGACCATACGTCTCTTATTTTTTTGATCCTCCACAGACTGTAATTATAAATATCCATATTCTCCTTACTGGTTGAAAAATACAAATACCTGCCATCAGGGGAAAATGCCGGTTCAGTTGCCCAGCAATCACGGGAAAAGCCGGCTGTATCGGGCAACGACCAACTATCTCCAGTTTTTTTCATATGCATGATTTTTGTATTTGGCCATTGACCTCTGGAAAAAAACACTTCATCACCGTTCGGAGAAACAGCAAGGGACCATGCTTTTTTTACTGTATCAGATATTATACCAGGAGCAAATATTTCTGCAGTATCCTTTGGAGGGATCTGTCCGAAGTAATCAAACAGAATCTTTTCAGAATCAGAGACATGAGAAGACATACACTGATTAAGGACAGCAGCAACCAATAAACTGAATAAAACAAATTTCGTTTTCATAAAGTGCGAATTTTTGGATAAACAAAGTATTATGAATCAGGATGAATTTTCCGGAGGGATATGAAGTTGTCTGGCAATATAAAGTTAATTCTTTTTCAAAGAATCATGCTCAGATTTTATCATATTGTAAGACTGTAGTCCCGGTGCGGTTTAAGTATAACGTTCGCAGCGGTTGCTGTAGTAATGTCCGTGTTATTACCAGCACTATTTATTTTTCAAGATTATCAAAACAGGATTTGAGGTCTCAGACAACTGTTTCACCACCTCAAAAAGCTGAGTTGATTGCTCATTCTTATCCGGATGCATTTTATTCGCGTAGGTAATCAATTTAAAGGCATCTACATAATCCAGAAAGAGATTTTCGTTTACGATCTTCTTTGGCCAGAATGCCAGGCCTCCATCAATGTCATTAGTGAAACCACCAGTCTTCAGCACAGTGAATGATGATGATGATTTGTCATAGATACAGTTTGATATTGAATCGGAGAGATCCCACCACAGATTTACAAAAAATAATTTCTCTGTTTCCTTGATATCATTTATCCAGATTTTACCATTTATTTCAGGAACCTCAGCCATCGTAGGATCCGGGGGAAATTTCAAGTTACCAGGATTAAATATTGCGTATGGGGTTTTCTTATCGTTGTGATAACAATATAAAGTATCTATGCCAAATTCCATAAAATGGGGAGTTTTATTATACATATAAAGCGGAGATACAGGTATAATGACTCCTTTATTAATTCTTTTCAGAGTGTTGACAAGTCTGGTTTGCATAACTCCTGTCCGGTCTGTTATAAACCAACTATACACTGTGTCAGAGCCGGCATTCGGAAGGTTAAACGGATGGAATATCAGCTCACTTTTCTGATTTAATATAAACTGCCGACATGGTGCATCGATTTTGAAGTCTCTGATAAAATTGCCTTCAAAATCAAAAACAAGAACTATTCTTGCCGATAAAACAAATATCTCTTTATTAACATCATCAACAAGAAAATTCCCCAGACTAGGATACTCCCCGGGCCCTCTGCCTTTTGCCCCTATTTGTTTTAAGAAATTTCCCTTGTTGTCAAATTTCAATATTCTGTCATAATCGCTTACAAAAATAAATGAGTCAGTAAGAAATGCATTGGAAATGGTTTGAATTAAACAAGCTGTATCAGTTTCAAGTGGTATATATTCCAGCTTATTGCCTACACTGCTCAAAGAAACTGAATTGATATTCGTTATTCCATTTTCCAGATCAATCAGATAAGGCGAGTCAGAAGTAGCCGGACTCTTACATGATGCGAGCAGCAATCCAATTGCCAGCATTAAAATGTGTGTTCTCATGATTGCAGGAGATTAGGTTTTAGCAAATATATAACTATATTATTAGACACACGTCTATATTTACAGGTTTATTTTGTCTGGAAATCATTTATATGGATTTGGACTGGTAATAACAGTTAGCAATATGGCCAGGCGGAATTTGGGGTGCTTAAGTCACGATAACTATCCGGACTCGGCGGTGCACCTTTCCTGCCACAGCATATTTGCTTGCAGATGAGCGTATTCAGGCGAAGGTTTCAGCAGAATTTGCCATGGGAGCAGGACTTGTAAAAACAATAAGGAGTCCTTAATAAGACCGTCCGTTGCACAACAGGTTTCACTTTAGTAATTGTAGTCTCTTTTTTGGATATCCTATCAACAGAACAGGGTTGTCTGTTTCTTTCTGATTCTTATTTATGATTTCCAATTGAGCAAATAAGTTTTTAAATGGACTATTTTTCAGTTCGGTGTCAATTTTTGACAGTTCATTCGGATAGTAAATTACATATAATTCACCATCAGGTGACGATTTGGGAAAAGGAATTTCTTTATCAACTCCCGGAGTCCAGTCAAAAGATTTTCCAATTTTAAATTTAGTACCGGTGAAATCGTCCTGATATGATTGAATTAGTGCATGCTCACCATTAGTCTTATTTAGAATATAATAACTCTTGTTATAATGAGCTCTGTTAAAACTGCCTTCACTTGTCCATCCGGTGAATAAAGAATACTGCATCAACACAAAAGCCGGATTCTGGCAGGATTCATAATTAATAAATATGTCCCCTTCAAAAGGCATCATATTGGGTTTAAGGATTTTATTTTTGTATTCGGGTATCAAATAAGCTGTAAGGTCTTTGTCCATTAGAGTAAATAATGTATCATCCTGCCAGTACTTAAGAAAAACTGATTTCTCCCCGGGGTAGATTACAAATCTTTGTAACACATTGTCATTGATGTCGCTTCTTGGAATAATGAAGGTTTTGTTGCTTTTAATACCCCAAACGAATTGTCCTTTAAAATTCTGAACAAAAACTGCATAGGGATTGGTCTCTCCTCTTAAAACTCCCTCAATGGATGCCATTATTAGTGAGTCCTGATATACTATTAAGCTCAACCATCGTCCCGGAAAGCATTTTTTTATTGAAGGCAGGAATTTCTCAGCCTTAACATCGTAACATCTTATGTTTTCATTTTCAACAAAGTCATCTTCGAAGAATAGAATATTACTGTTCCTGTTGAAAAAATACCTGCATGAACCTGATGTTTCAGCAGGGCCTCTTCCGTTTTTTATTATTTTATTAATGAACCTTCCCTCTCCGGAAAATTTATAAACATTATTCCTGTCGGCGATTAGAATGAATTCACCCGAAAGACTGATAATGCTCCTGAACTCTCCAAGCAATGATTCATTTGTGGTTTCAAGCGGGACAAGCCTGTAGTCCTCTATTAAACCGCTTAATTTGAGATCTGCTGACAATTTGCAGTTATCAAGGTCAGCGTGAAAAGCGGTTCTTGTTTCTTGTCCATTTTTGTTGCCGCAGTTCCAGACAAATTGTAAAATAAAAAGGGTGGTTATTAATAGAATTACCTTTCTCATGTTTGTGGTTTCCGGTAAATATAAATCTATTTATTTAGTCTTACAACTACTTATGTCGTTATATAAAAAATTACACTAACATTCGGCAGTATGTGGCATTGCCTCAGAGTCGCGGTTGCGCACCTGTCCTGACCTCAGCGTCAGGGTGTTTTTACACTTATGGGGCAATGCCGGGTTAGTCTATTGTACCTTATTGTCTCGCCACTGAGCGGCAAATGAACAGATCTGTTATTACGTCGGTCTGTTTTTCATTAGTCATTACCTTCGTAGTAATATGAGTAATCAATCCCTCTCATAAACATTTCGCGGTCGTCAATTCTGGAGGTTAGCGCTTCTTCCAAAAGTGTTTTTAAAAAACTGCTCCTGGTTGGACTCAGCATCATTGCGTTCATATAATCCCGCTTACTTATTTTGCTCCAATCCACGCATTTTTTGAGACGGTTTTTCAGTATCAGATCTAACCATATTCTCATAGTTCTGCCATTACCTTCCATAAAAGGGTGTGCAATATTCATTTCCACATATTTATTTACGATATCATCGAATGTGGTTTCGGGCATTGCGTCTATTTGCCTTAATGTGTCTCCCAAAAAGCGGGATACCGCAAATTGAAAGCCACCTTTTGAAATATTTTTTTGCCTGATTTGTCCGGCAAAATCATACAATCCGCCAAACAAATAAGCCTGTATTTGTTGTATCCCTTTTGTTGTGCCGACCTCTATGCTGTTGATGAAAGAGCTTTCAAACAAAGCATACGCTTTTGTTTTGCTTTTTCCGTCTATACTTTCATCACTGTAGGTAAACCATTCAATAAACCGGTTTGCCTTTTTGCCAGGGAATTCTTTGCCTAATGCTATAATGCCATTATAATCCAGCATATCTGTTAAATACCTTTTACCGTCACTTGCTAAAAGTTTCAGTTGGGTAGTGGCACTAACCAACTCGCTATTTTCTTTCTTCAGTTTGGCTTTAAAATATTTCCAGTAATTACGAGTTTTGGTATAATCGTCCTGGTCGGTAAGCAAAGCCACAATATCCAGCACACTAAACAACCACCTGGAATTTTGATTGTCCCAGACGGCTCGCACTTCACGGTCGTCAAAAAAACGTATGGATATCTTTGCATTAATCATAATTTCTCAATTCCGGTACTCTGCTGTCTACAGCCTAAAGTTATGATAATTTTTATCTTGTAGTTGCTGTCTGAGGTGTCTCGTCACAATGACCGCCAATGGGAGCTTGCCTGATAGACTTTACTATTTTACAGAATCTGACCTTCTCCAGACAGGTTTAAGCCTCAGGTGGTTTTCAACTATCCTAAACGGAATTATGTGGGACAACCCCCTGAAATGCTTTAAAATGGCCCGGGTGTTGAAGCTCCCTGGCGGCAATCAGGCAGGCTTACTATATAAATTGACCAGTGATTGCGGCAGTGAAATAAATCTGACCACTGATCCGTCCGGGAAATCCCGTCGGACAGGCAGTAGTGTGATTTACAGGATTTTTGAAGAAGTTTATATGAGAAGATAATTAATTAACTGTTTTAACCCGGGGCGATTGCTTTTCATAGCATTGTCCGTGCAGGCCCAGTTTACAGGTGGCCCCCTGATGATATCGTAAGGAGCGGGCTGCACTGCAGACCACTTAACGATTCTCTTTAGTCAGAAGATTCTTTCGGTGCGGAGCGCCAATTACTTAAATCTTCTGCTTAGGCTTTTAAATCCGTAATTCTTAATTGCTGACTAAGCGCATGGCTGACCCGGATACCCGGGTCCCGGATGTGATTATTCCAGTGCTAATACTTTCAAAAATTCACTATTGTCTGCTTCTTTTTGAATATAAGCCAGCAAAGTTCCTGAATTATTGACGGAGGCAATAGACCTCGAAGATCCAATATGACTCCCACGTGTCACCTGCACGAATACTTTATCCATGATTCTCATGGACCAAATCTCATTTTGACCGGTTCTGTCCGAAGTGAAGCAGATTATACTTCCATCAGGTGACCATACAGGATCTGTCATATCCCAGGGGTCATCATTTATTAATAAATCACCGGCTCCGGAACTGGGAATAGTGACATATATGTAAGAATTATATTCGCGGGATTTATGAGTACTGTACAGAATTTTGCCAGTCTTACTATTAACATTCGGACTGTTTTTGTATAATACTCCATCGTCTGTTAATGCAGTTTCTGAGCCATCAACAAGGTCAAGCAGGGTCAGCTCCGGGATGTTTGGGGAACCATTTGTTCCTCTTGCAAATATTATTTGTGTATCTGATAGCCAGTCAGGATCAGAATCGATTGGCCCTGAGGAGACAGGCCAGGTATTCAATGTAACCAGATCGAGTAACCAGATACGGTAATTCAAATAAGCTACTGTGATACTTGGAGATTGCATATAAGCCAGGGCCGATCCGTCAGGCGACCATGAGACGTCAGAAAGAGCTTCTGCTTCGTGGTTGGTCACCACTTTAACAGAGCCTGTATTCTTATTAAGAATGTGAATGTTTTTGTAGCCTGAGTTGTCAAAATCAATGTATGCCAACTCCTCACCGTCAGGAGACCAGGATATGTTAGTGAAGTCCGTACAGCCATCCGAATCACTGATCTGATAGCTGAAAACTTCTTCAGGGAGATTTCCCGGGATTGTGCATACAGGACGGGAAGTTCCAATTTTTCGTCCATCAAAACCATATGTTTCCAACTTAAAATAATAAGGAACATTATTATTGAGTCCAGTTATCTCAAAAGAATCAGTACCCTCAATACTCCCGATATAGATTTCCTCAAATCCGGATCCTTCATTTATAGTTGACATAGATAATTTTGTAAGTTTTACCGGTGGGGCGTGTAAACCGAAGTCGATGAAACCACTCCAGGTATGCCATTCAACCAGAGTTTTCTGATCAGATGAATATGCCCGTAAATGAGATATTCCTACTGGAAATTTATTATCCGGTTCATCATAAGGCTCACAGGAAATTAATAGCAGGAATATTGACATTATGATTGACACAGAGGAGTTGATTTTCATCGGTCTAAGGTTTGATGGCATGATAAATGATATCAAAAATTATTCCAATTGATTATCTATCTGACTTGAGCTTGAGCACAACGTTTGGCAGTAAGTACCGTGCGGATTGAAGGTATTTAGTCCGGATTACAGTTTTAATCAGCTGGCAGAATACTATCAGTGTGCATAAAGTGGGAAAGTGCAATATTGATTTAGTGATATTTCAGGTTTTTTTTAGAATTACGTCATGAGCGCCACCTTCAATAATACTTGTTGATGAAACTAAAGTTATTCTCGCATTAGATCTTAAATCAGTAATTGTTGTAACACCACAACTGCACATTGTCGATTTAATTTTTTCTAATGAAATTTCCAAATTATCTTTTAGTTTACCAGCATAGGGCACATAACTGTCAACACCCTCTTCAAATTTGAGACTATTACTGCTGCTTCCCATATCGTATCTTTCCCAATTGCGGGCACGATTAGATCCCTCTCCCCAATATTCCTTCACATAACTACCTCCAACCATTAGTTTCTTGGTTGGGCTTTCATCAAACCGTGCAAAATATCTACCCATCATAATAAAATCTGCACCCATTGCTAATGCAAGAACCATGTGATAATCCTGAACAATTCCGCCATCTGAACAAATTGGAATATAAATACCTGTTTTTTTAAAGTACTCATCACGAGCATGAGCTACTTCAATAATCGCAGTGGCCTGACCTCTGCCAATACCTTTTTGCTCTCTTGTAATACAAATTGAGCCCCCTCCAATACCTACCTTCACAAAATCGGCACCTGCTTCAGCCAAATAATGAAATCCTTCATTATCAACAACATTACCCGCACCAATTTTGATTTTATCTCCATAATTCTTTCTGACAAATTCAATGGTCTCTTTTTGCCATTCCGAAAAGCCATCAGATGAATCAATACATAATAAATCAACACCTGCATCAACTAAGGAAGGTATGCGCTCCATATAGTCTCTTGTATTGATACCAGCACCAACAATTAATCTCTTATGAGAATCTAACAATTCATTGGGATTTTCCTTGTGATTATCATAATCTTTTCTGAATACGAAGTATTTTAATCTTTGTTTTTCATCAATAATGGGAAGAGCGTTTAACTTATGTTCCCATATAATATCATTAGCTTCATTCAAAGTTATTCCAAATTTACCTGTAATCAAGCTTGAAAAAGGTGTCATAAAATCTCTTACCTTTTTGTCTAAGCTATCTTTATTGGGGCGATAATCTCTTCCAGTAACAATTCCTAAAAGTTTTCCAGATGAAGTTCCATCATCTGTAATGCCAATAGTAGAAAATCCCGTTTTATCTTTTAGTTCAATAACATCCTTTAGCGTGTGGTCACCTTTTAAGTTTGCATTACTTACAACAAAACCAGCTTTGAATTTTTTTACTTTGCTAACCATTTCCGTTTGACTCTCTATTGACTGAGAACCAAAAATGAATGAAATACCACCATTTCTTGCTAATTCTATAGCCATAATATTATCAGAAACCGACTGCATTATTGCTGAGGCAAATGGAATATTTAGTTCTATTTCAGTAAGATTGCCTTTGTAAAATTTAACAAGTGGAGTTCTTAAACTAACCTTTTGTGGTAGACAATTCTTTGTAGTTAATCCCGGGATTAACAAGTATTCGCTAAATGTTCTTGAAACATCGTTTATTATGTTAGCCATCGATTTTTAATGAAAATTCACCAAATCTACGAATTATTCCCAAGTATCTTTTTTTCTTGTCGAAAGTCCGGCAGCTATTTTCTTGTGCCTGAAGTTCGGCGGTTTGTGCAGTTGGTGCATTGTAACAGTTGCGCACGTTTTTTCATTCGCGGTGGCGAAAAGCCAATTGCATATACCGACCTGTCAGGCTGCGTGTTCTCTGGCCTTTTTTATGCTTTTGAATTTATCTTTTATTTTATTTACAAATC
>JAVEXG010000195.1:0-4971 GCA_034004115.1 Bacteroidales bacterium
GGTGGCTTTTCGTTTTATGCAGCCTTGCCATACTTATTCTTGTTGCGTTGGTTGCCGCCATAAATTATTACAGGATTGCCAACCGGAATCCGGCAGATGCATTAAGATATGAGTAATGCTGACATGAGTTGCATGGAACTGATTATGCCGGATAATCACCTGACATTCTCTGCCGTTGGGATTTTCCTCTGCCTGCCATGAACTTTCGGCCTTTCTAACAAAATGGACCGGAAATTTGTTATTGTAAGGTGTAATAAACTAAGAAAAGGTTATGAAACGTCGCAGATTCATGCTGGCATCTTTTTCAACCGTTTTACTCTCTCTGTTCCCTAAGCTGCTTCGTGCAGCAATACAGGGCAAATTGGGAGGCTTCAGAGTTAAAGCAGGAGAGTCAAGGACCGGGAAACACTTAAAAATGAAAGGTGTAACGAGTAATGTCCTCGATCTGAAGATCTCCTCGAAAGATACAGGAGGCACCCTGTCAGTCTTCGAGCAGACAGGTTTCTCGCCCAAAGGAGGACCTCCTTTACACATTCATCCGAACCAGGATGAGTATTTTTTTGTACTGGAAGGGGAGTACCAGTTCCAGGCAGGTGACGACAAGTATTATCTCAGTTCCGGAGATACCATATTTTTGCCCAGGAACATCAGGCATGCCTTTATCCAGTTGACAGAAAAAGCAAGGGTATTGGTTTCATACACTCCTGCCGGAATGATGGAGAAGTTTTTTGAGACGACGGATTCGTGGACAACACCTCCGGATGAAGATCTCATAAGAAAAACATTTGAGGATCACGATATGATTGTTGTGGGTCCGCCATTAAATGAATCTGTGCAGGCCACCTGAGAGGAATAAAAGTCGGTGGTAACAAAAAGGTTGAGATGAAAAGCTCAAGGCTGCTTTCGAGTTACCAGAGAATTTCAGCCCGGGCGACAGGTTGCCTTTGTTAACGAAAGATTATATTTGAAGGTGGTTTTAAAAAATAAGTAATGGCAATTCCCACATCAAGAGCAAAGGAAAAAGGCAAAATCAGAATTGACAAAGAAATGTGCATCGGCTGCGGCGATTGTGTCTGGGTGTGCAAGGATTTCAGCCTCGTAATCAGGGACGGTAAGGCTGAGGTCAGTGATAACCCCGCCTTCGGATGTATCGGATGCGGACATTGCATGGCCATCTGCCCTACAGGGGCAATTCAGATAACCGGAAGGACAATCTCGCCCGAAGACCTTTTCGAACTGCCCGCTGCCTCTGCCGCTGCTGATTACAGTCAGATGATAAGCCTGTTAAGGAGACGCAGGAGTATCAGGGAATTTTCTGACAGAGCTGTTGAACCCGATATTATTCAGAAAATACTGGATGCAGCCGTGACCTCTCCTATGGGATTGCCTCCGTCTGATGTAAATGTACTGGTACTTGACAGTAAGAAAAAGACACGGAGATTTGCATCTGACTTCTGTGACTTCCTTGACAGGATGAGGTGGTTCGTTTCACCATTGTTCCTTGCCCTGATGCGCCCATTCTGGGGAAAAGCCAATGACGAGATGTTCAGGGGGTTTGTAAAACCTGTGTTTGATATCTACACAGGCTATATGAGAAAAGGCATGAACGTGGTGACCTATGATGCTCCGCTTGCAATGTATTTTTACGGTTCTCCCTACACTGACCCGGCAGACCCGATCGTGGCTGCAACAACGGCAATGTATGCCGGCGAATCACTCGGCCTGGGCACATGCATGCTCGGTGCGGTACATCCGATGATCCAGTACGGTGGAGCCGGGAAGAAGTTCAGGGAGCAGCACGGAATAAAATATGCCAGCAGGGAAGGTGTGATTGTCATTTTTGGATATCCTTCCGTGGAATATAAAAAGGGGATCAGAAGAACTTTCGCCTCTGCAACATTCATGAACTGATTGGGACTATGGCTACTTCGCTCTGCGAAATTACCAGACAGATCCGGTCTGCAAAGTGTGAAATACTGACCGGTATAAAGCACTATATCAATGAGAAAGTCGCCTGAAAAGAAAAATTATAACACGTCTGTCGTGTTCGTAAAGGAGATGGTTGCTCCCTGCGGCATGAACTGCGGCTCGTGTCTTGGGTATATGAGGACTGAGAATCACTGTCCCGGCTGCAGGACCGATGCTGACCCAAAACCCTCATATTGCAGGGATTGCATTGTGATAAATTGTGACCTCCTCAAAGAGACGGAGTCGAAATTCTGTTATGAATGTACGAAATACCCGTGCCGGAGATTAAAGAACCTCGATAAAAGATACAAAACCAGGTATGGCACGAGTTTCTTTGATAATCTTGCTATGATAAAGGAAAAGGGGATGGACCGGTTCCTGGCATTCGAGACTGAGAGGAGAACCTGTCCGCAATGCGGATCGACACTTTGCATTCACCGGACGATCTGCCTTTCATGCGGATTTACTCATCAAAATACCAACTGATAAATGAAATCATTCAATGACTTTATCCCGGAATACCGGAAGCAGGTGAAGAAAGGTGATATTGTCACCGCTTACAGGGGACTGATGGAGTTCATTGCTGATATTGAGTCTTATCCTGACAGGCTTTAAGCAGGGCTCTGGGCCTTACAATGAAACAGTATTATTACAAGACAGTTTCCCGGTATCTGTACAAAAAAATAAATCATATCAATCAATAATGAATAAGAGTACCTGTCGACTGAATTATTCTTTCAATGCCCATACAGCAAATCTTTTAATATTCAGTCCTTAATAGAAACCAATAAAATGAAGAAACTCCTGATCGTGTTGATCCTTGCTGTATTTCTTACTACAGACTCAATTGCATGTGTAACTTTCGTATTAAAAAACGATAAATCACTTGTCTTTGGCTGGAATTATGAGTTTGATGCCGGAAGTGGATTTTTAATTACCAATAAATCGGGCCTTTTAAAAACCTCATTCGTTCAACAAAATGAAAAGCCGATAACCTGGATTTCAGAATACGGAAGCATAACCTTTAATCAGTGGGGTAAAGAATTTCCATCAGGGGGGATAAACGAAAAGGGACTGGTCGTAGTTCAAACGATGTACTTAAAAACCAAATATCCTGACCCTGATACCAGGCCATCAATATCAGAATTGCAATGGATTCAATTCCAGCTTGACAATTTTTCAACTGTTCAGGAAGTAATTGACTCAGACAAAAAATTAAGGATCACAAATAATTCAATTCCGCTTCATTATATGATATGCGACAAAACCGGGGAAGCGGCAGTTATTGAATTCATTAATGGCAAAATGATCTGCCATTACGGTAACGACCTTTCATTTCCGGTACTGGGTAATGATTCCTACGAGGATTCATTGATCGAACTTAGAAAGTATAAGGGATTCGGAGGAAGCTTAGAGATTCCGGCAAACAGTACCGGTCCAAAATCAGGCAATTTCGTAATCGCAGCAGACAATGTAATGAAATACAACGATCGGGATGACATATTCAAATATTCATTCCGGACTTTATCATTAAGCAGTGAGCCGAAACGTACACAATGGACAGTAGTGTTTGATCTTATTAATCTTGAAATCCATTTCAGAAGTCTTGAGAATAAGGACATTAAGAAAATCGCTCTGAACGATTTTAATTTCTCTTGCAATACTGTACCAGAAATGCTTGATATTTCAGATGGTAATCCGGAAAATTTCCTTGACTATCAATACGCTGTTGATGTTGATTATCTCGACAGGGCATATAATAATCCGGCCATCGCATGGATAAAGGAAGCTGTTCCGGAGACAGTCAACGATGACAAAAAAAGCTATATCAGAACAATTAAATGCAAATGAATTCAGTTAATAACAGACTACCTGTTCCCTAATCTTTCAGGAGACTGTTTTTCTGGTTTCTTCTCAAATAATCCATATTGACTAAAATGGAAATAAAAGAACTGCAACATATTCTTCAGGAGGCATATACAATTAAAAACCTGAATAAGATATCTCTCGTGCTGATAGATTTGTATAAAGCCCGTCAGTTTACAACACTCAGAAAAATTTCAGATATACTTAGCGACTACGTATCTGTCAATATAACAGATGACGGTAAAGGCTTTTCAAAATTAATGATGATGTATCATCCCGACAGAGCCAGTCATCATATAGAAGAAATTAACAGGCTCACCGCGCAGAATAATTTTGACGGATTGCTTGAGTATTCACATATTTTGAAACTGGAACGTATTGAAGAAATAGCCAATTCATTGAATAGCTGCGAAGATATCGATTATGCCCCTGTTTATGATTGGGATATAGAAACGGAGGGTTTCAGTATCATCAATGACTTCCAGCCTGATAAAACCTTCAAAACGAGATCAAAGACAGAACTGATCGGATATACTTTTTACGATGCCATTAAAATGAGAGAGTATGGCCATACGGACATTGAATATCCATCATTTTATCTCGAAGAAATAGAAGAATTTGAATTATCGTCATCCGACATTAACGATCTGGATGGAGTGCAATTTTGTATCAATGCCAGGATTATTGATCTGTCAGATAATCGAATATCAGATCTTAGCCCTCTGATCGAATTAAAAAATCTGGAAGAACTTAATCTTTCAGATAACCAGATTGGATATATAGACGGATTAAGCAATTTATCAAACCTGAAGAGTGTAATATTATCCAACAATCAAATTGATGACATATCTCCCCTGTTTGAACTAAAGAAACTCGAATATGCCGATCTGACAGAAAATAAGTTAGATATCAAACAAATTAATGAATTGATCGAGTCGGGAGTTACAGTAACCTGGTAATTGATAAAACGGATAAATCCTGTCCGCTTTTTGGAAAATATCAACAATTTTAACCACGGATTTCTCGGAGAGCACGGGTAAGACACGGATGATCTCAAATTTTAAATTCCGTGGTTTTCTCCGTGACATCCGTGAAACCCGTGGTAAATATTTGTTTTTGGGTTAACCACTGAGTACA
>JAVEXG010000045.1:0-23227 GCA_034004115.1 Bacteroidales bacterium
TCGGCGATGACCGTTCACGTTGATCACGGATTGCCGCCTCCGCTACGCTTCGTCGGCGATGACCGTTCACGTTGATCACGGATTGCCGCCTCCGCTACGCTTCGTCGGCGATCCCCTGGGGGGAGACTTCCAGACATAAAAAGCCTTTCATTCGCTTCGCTCATTACGGGCTTTGTTTTTCCAGTGCTTATGAAAGCGAGCTTTCAACGCACTGGAAAAACAAAGCCCTTCCCGCCTGGGGGCGGGAAAGGCTTTTTATGTCTGGGGTGGAAGATGGGATTCGAACCCACGACCTTCGGAACCACAATCCGACGTTCTAACCAACTGAACTACATCCACCGTTTCAGGGGTGCAAAATAAGCCGAAATATTCCTATTAACAAAATTTTCAAATTATTTTCTGCTGCTTGGTTTCAATTGTTAACTTTGATGTTCAAAAAACGGGAAGTCATTTTGCATTATTTGTTGCAGACGTTTGTTATCAGATGAATCCTTACCATTTCTTTCACTATTGAGAAAGATCAAACTGATAGATAATATTTCGGGGCTCCAGCTGTTCCAGCTGATGAAGTTCACCGTTTTCCTTATAGTCAGCATTGTTTTTACAAAAAGCCATCTTACCCGGGCTGAGATCGGAGCATGGGAAATGTTCCTGTTCATCTCGGGACTGGTCAGCTTCTTCTGGGTTACAGGGATCATTCAGTCGCTTCTTCCTCTTTATCACCGGAACCGGACTTACAGGAAAACCGGTGATAACGGCACCGGGAAATCGCCCGAGATTTTTAATGCCTTCCTGCTCCTCAGCTTCTTCAGCCTGCTGATTTTTGCAATCGGACATGCCCTCAAGAGCAATTTCTCGGTCTTTAACTTCAGCGGAAACGTCCCCTATCTTAACCTCCTGCTTCTTTACGTCCTGCTTAGCAGTCCGGTTTGCCTTATTGAATACATATACCTGCTGAATAACCGGTCGCACAGGATCTTTCAGTACGGGCTTTATACTTTTATCCTTCAGCTCATTCTGGTTATAGCACCTGTTCTCATGGGCAAGGATATCATCTGGGCGGTTTACGGCCTGCTTGCAGTTACCGGTCTCAGATGGGTCTGGCTTATAATACTCCTCAGAAGATATACCGAGATTAAAATCTCTTCGAAATTCATGAAGGAGCATTTCTATCTCGGTCTTCCTCTCGTTATCACAACCCTGATAAGCGGATCGGCCCAGTATATTGACGGAATCATCGTATCTGCAGTCTATCGCGATCCTGAATGGTTTGCCTGGTTCCGATA
Organism: Bacteroidales bacterium; assembly: GCA_034004115.1. GTDB lineage: Bacteria > Bacteroidota > Bacteroidia > Bacteroidales > VadinHA17 > LD21. Next base: position 1,287 of record JAVEXG010000045.1, read on the forward strand.
CGGAGCCAAGGAATTCCCGCTGGCTCTTATGCTGGCCAATGGACTCAGCAATGCCATGCTGCCTGAATTCTCAACAAGAACCCAGATGAAGGACTCCCTGGCAAAAATCAGGGAGAAATCGAAGAGGCTGATGCACATCTGCTTCCCTTCAACCATGGTTATAATGCTGTTCGCACGCTGGATCTACCCTAGAATGTTCACACCTGAATTTCAGAAAAGCGCCGACATATTCCTTCTGTATTCCCTGCTGGTTATCCCTCGGCTTATCTTTCCCCAGACAATAATAGTGGGAAGGAAAAAGACAAACATCACACTGATTGCAGCAGTCCTGGAGATTGCCCTGAACGTGCCCCTCAGCCTTCTGATGATAAAATGGGGTTATAATATAGTAGGTGTGGCACTGGCAACTTTTGTAGTGTACCTTATCAGTAAAATTTATCTTGTAATCTATCTCTGGGCGAAGATGAAGATCCGGCCTTCGGAATACATACCTCTTAAAATCTACGCGCTTTACAGCTTCATGCTCGGATTGCTGTTCATCCTTATCGACCACAGGATAATTGATATAAAATAATCTACTCTTTGTACACATCTTTTTGCAAGTTAGAATCATTGTCTGGTTCCTCTTTTTGTTTACCCCCCACCCCTCCTAAAGGGGGGCTAAGAATCAGACAATGAGTAATATAATATTTCAGAGGTTATCAATACGTTGATAGTTTTCGATTTTCGGGACGAATAGTTATCCAGCCTGGTAATATCATTCAAAAGCCTTAAATAGTTGTAAACCAAAGATCTTAAGCCCCCCTTCTGCGCCTTCGCGTAGCCGCTTCGGCGTAGCAAGGTAGGGGGGGTGGGGGGTAGAACGCAAAAGGGATATGAAGTTGTTTGTAATCTTCTTTCATCTGACTTAAAATCATTTCACAACCCGGCATCTCTGACAGCTCTGATTCCATACCGGTTTCTGAAATAGGAAAATCTGATTATATTTGCCTCACTAAGCCTGACCGTAATGCAGATTACTGAAGTAAAAACCACCGGGGACAGGAAAGCGTTCCTCGACCTTCCAAGGGTCCTTTATAAGGATGATCCCAACTGGGTATGCATGCTTGATTCGGAGCTTGAAGCCACATTTGACCCTTCCGTCAACAGGGTTTTCAGCAGGGGTGAGGCCATCCGTTGGATACTGAAGGATGACGGTGGAAATACAATTGGCAGAATTGCTGCTTTCTACGACACCCAGCGATCAACAGTTTACAGACAGAAGACTGGCGGGATCGGATTTTTTGAAGTCACAGAAGACAAAGATGCTGCTTTTACTTTGTTTGACACTGCCAGAAACTGGCTGGCATCCAAGGGCATGGAGGCGATTGACGGCCCCGTTAACTTTGGAGAGAACGACAGCAACTGGGGCCTGCTTGTCGACGGCTTCATGCAGCAGAGTTACGGAATGCCCTATAATAAGAAATATTACCGCGACTTCTTCGAGGCTTACGGGTTCAAAAATTATTATGAGCAATACTCATATCACAGGGATGTTCACGGAGCTGACGGAAAGATAGTGGAGTTTCCTCCAAGGATAATGAAGATTGCCGACTGGCTGTCAAAAAGGCCCGGATATGCTTTCAGGCATTTCGAAATGGCAAACAGGCAAAAATTCTATGAGGATTTCGTTGAAATCTACAATTCAGCCTGGGCCGTTTTCAAGGAGGATTTCACCCCCGTCGGAACCGAGGTCCTCGAAGCCACCTTCCGCAAGGCCAAACCCATTATCGACCAGGAACTGATCTGGTTCGCCTATCATAACGAAAAACCAATTGCCTTCTTCATTCTCTTCCCCGACCTTAATCAGATCATTAAACCCTTTAAAGGCAAACTCAATTTCCTGAACAAGCTGAGGTTCGTCTGGGCAAAAGCAAATCACAGGATGACACGAATCAGGGGACTGGTCGGCGGTGTTCATCCTTCATACCAGAACAACGGAGTCGAATCTGCAATATTCCTTCACCTTTACAGGAAGCTCAAGTTCAAACCGTGGTACAAGGAACTTGAACTGTCGTGGGTTGGCGATTTTAATCCAAAAATGATAGCCATCTATGAAGCACTGGGAGGGAAAAGAGCAAAAACCCATGTTACTTTCCGGTATATGATGGACAGAAAGTCAGAATTCATAAGGTACAAGGACGAAATGGTGCTCAATGGCAAACAGGAAACGGCTTCAGGGGACAATGAATAATAATTTTTTGTTCCGCTTTGTTTTTCTGATAAACTTCATTAATTTTGCGAACCCTAATTAAGGGATATTTTTAACATAAAGGAATAAAACATCAGAGCAATGAAACAGGGTATACATCCGAAGAATTACAGACTGGTGGTTTTTCAGGACATGTCAAACGGACACACATTCATTACCAGGTCAACTGCCCCGTCAAAAGAAACAGTGAAATGGGAAGACGGGAATGAATATCCGCTTATCAAGCTTGAAATCTCCAATACTTCACATCCGTTCTATACCGGTAAGATGAAACTTGTTGACACCGCAGGAAGGGTCGACAAATTCATGAACCGTTATAAAGATCATGTGGGGAAAAAGAAATAATTTAATAATATAAGAATGATCCCGGGCTGTAACGACCGGGATTTTTTTTTCTCCCCCGTCGGAGCTCTGCCATTTTTTTCTGGCATAATGATTGCAATACCGGGGCGGAATCACAGTTAAAAATTATATGTAAATTTGACAGCACTCAAATCTGATGGAAAAGAAATTCAGAAAACCTGTCCGCGAACTGCTTCTTCCCGACATTCTTGACGGCGAGGGTGATATTGTCCCGATTATAGCTGACGGGGAGGACGGAGACCTGGAAGATATCGATGTACCTGATTCAATTCCCATCCTGTCGCTCCGGAATACTGTTCTTTTTCCAGGCGTGGTTCTTCCCATCTCCATAGGAAGACCCAGGTCGGTGCAGCTCATAAAGGAGGCCTATCGCACCGACAAGATCGTTGGTACTGTCGCCCAGAAAGATCCGGATACAGAAAACCCTTCATTCGAAGAACTTCATAATGTCGGTACAATAGGACAAATAGTAAAGCTCCTCGAAATGCCCGACGGCTCGACCACTGCAATAATACAGGGCCGCAAGAGAATGGTTCTCAATGAGCTGATCTCCGACACGCCATACTTCATCGCCAGGGTAAGGACAATCCCTGAAGTGAAACCGGAAATTCCCAGCAAGGATTTTGAAGCAATTGTCGGTTCTCTCCGCGACCTTTCGTTGAAAATAATCAAGATTAATCCCAATATAAGCCCCGAAGCTTCATTTGCAATCAAGAACATCGAGAACAACACCTACCTTATCAATTTCATCTGTTCAAATACTGATATCAAGGTCCAGGACAAGCAGAGGCTTCTCGAAATAAACAGCTTGAGAGACAGGGGATTCACCCTTCTTGAGTTTCTGGTTCAGGAGATTCAGGTGCTCGAACTAAAGAACGAGCTGCAGTCGAAAGTGAAAAGCGATCTCGATCAGCAGCAGAGGGAATTCCTTCTTCATCAGCAGATGAAGACAATACAGAATGAACTCGGAGGTAATCCCATTGAAAAGGAAATAGAGGAGTTCAGGAAAAGGGCACTGCTCAAGGTCTGGCCTGAAGAGGTGGGGAAGACTTTTGAAAAGGAGCTGGGAAAGCTTAGCCGCCTCAACCCTGCTGCAGCCGAGTATTCTGTTCAGGTAAACTATGTTCAGACCTTGCTCGATCTGCCCTGGGAGTCATATACCGTGGACAACCTCGATCTTAATAATGCCAGAAGAGTCCTCGACAATGATCATTTCGGTCTCGAAGAGGTAAAGGAAAGAATTCTTGAACATCTTGCAGTCCTCAAGCTAAAGGGCGATCTTAAGTCTCCCATACTGTGCCTGTACGGCCCCCCCGGAGTGGGAAAAACTTCTCTCGGCAAGTCGGTGGCAAAAGCACTCGACAGGAAATATGTCAGAATGTCACTTGGCGGACTTCATGATGAAGCTGAAATTCGCGGTCACAGGAAAACATACATAGGAGCTATGCCGGGAAGGATAATACAAAACCTTAAACGAGCCGGATCGTCCAACCCTGTTTTTATACTCGATGAGATCGACAAGGTGGGGCAGGACTTCAGGGGAGACCCTTCATCCGCCCTGCTCGAAGTGCTCGATCCTGAACAGAACAGCACCTTCTTCGATAATTTCATTGAACTGGAATACGACCTCTCAAAGGTGCTCTTCATAGCAACCGCCAATACCCTTTCCACAGTCAGCCCTGCACTTAGGGACAGGATGGAACTTATTGAGATTACAGGTTACCTTGTTGAGGAGAAACTTGAGATTGCCCGGCAGCACCTGCTTCCCAAACAGCTCGAGAACCATGGGGTTAAACCCGATCAGCTGGTTATCGGAAACAAGGTGATGGAAACCGTAATAGATAAATATACCCGTGAGTCAGGCGTCAGGGAACTGGATAAGAAACTGGCCAAGATAGTCAGGGTGACAGCCAAAAACATAGCATCCGAAATCAGTTATAATCCTGAGTTGTCGGAGGAGATGGTTGCAAAATTCCTCGGACCGCCAAGATTCATCCGCGACCTGTATGCCGGAAACGATCAGGCCGGTGTTGTGACAGGCCTGGCCTGGACCGCATCGGGGGGTGAGATACTTTTTGTAGAGACAAGCCTCAGCAGGGGAACGGGCAAACTGACCCTGACCGGCAACCTGGGCGAGGTGATGAAGGAATCGGCCGTCATAGCCCTCGAATACCTGAAATCAAATGCCGAACTGCTTGAGATGCCAGATAACTTTTCGGAGAAATGGAACATCCATATACATGTGCCTGAAGGAGCAATTCCAAAGGACGGACCTTCGGCCGGCATTACAATGGCAGCTTCAATCGCTTCCGCATTCACCCAGCGAAAGGTGAAGAAATACCTTGCAATGACAGGCGAGATTACACTTCGTGGCAAGGTGCTTCCGGTGGGAGGGATAAAGGAAAAAATACTGGCGGCAAAACGGTCAAGCATAAAGGATATAATATTATCGGAAGAGAACAGAAAGGACGTTGAAGATATAAAACCCATTTATATTGAGGGACTTAAATTCCATTATATTGAAACCATAATGGAAGCACTCGACCTTTCGCTTCTCAGGCAAAAAGTAAAAAACCCAAAGAAAATCACATTTGAATGAAACCCACAAGATTACAATCACAAATAATAATGAAAATAAATGACACCTGTGGGTTCCATGTGACCTTTAAAATCAATATTATCTTCACATGAAACGAATCGCCGTTTTTCCGGGCTCTTTCGATCCTTTGACCATCGGGCACGAAGGGATTGTGAGAAGAGCACTCGTCCTCTTCGATGAGATAATAATCGCAGTGGGAGCCAATGCCCTGAAAAAAAGCTATTACCCGCTGGAGATGAGGAAGGAAATGATATCAAAGGCCTTCCTGGATGAACCCAGGATCATGGTCGATCATTACGAAGGCCTGACCGTCGATTACTGCAGGAAAAGGGGAGCTCAGTATCTGCTCAGGGGATTGAGAACTGCCGCCGACTTTGAGTTCGAGAGGGCAATAGCACAGGTTAACAGAACCATCATGCCCGACGTTGAAACGGTCTTCCTTCTTACTGTACCGGAGCATGCTTCGGTGAACTCAACAATAGTACGCGATATCATCAGAAGCGGGGGCGATGCTTCGATCTTTGTCCCGGCGGCCCTGAACATTCATGATTACAAGGGAGAAGACCTGTGATTTTCTTCCAATATGTGGCTTGCAGAATCCCTGACAAAACGGGGCAGGCGTATTCAGGATTTAAGTACTGAGGTATTTATAAGATCCATCAGCGAAAGCCATGCGGTCGATTTGACAAGGCTCAGCTCTTCAGGCGAGAGCCATTCCACTCTTGTAATTCCTTCTTCAGTCTGAGGCTCCATTATCATACTCCCGTCATAGTCCATCAGGAACCAGCTTGTCTTTTTAAGATATGAGATGCCTTCCCAGCTGTATGTATGGTAGCTTGGTTCGAGCTGCTTCACTATCCTGTGCCCGGTAATGCCGCATTCTTCGCTTACCTCCCTCACTGCACAGGTTTCAGGCTCCTCACCAGGTTCAAGATGACCTTTTGGCAGATCCAGCTTTCCTTTCTTCTCAATGAAAAGATACTTTCCTGAAGTGTGCCGTACAAGCCCGCCGGCGGCACCTACCTCGGTGAAGTAGATCCTGAAAATCTTCCAGATGTGGGTTATGTTGGTGCCATAGACATTTACCGACTCCAGCGAGGTGTCGGCCTGGAATCCGGCAATCAGTTTATAAAGTTCCTTCGTTGCATAAAACTTATGGAATAACGAGTATTTTTGTAGCCGGTCAGGCTCGGGACTGATCATTATGAACCGGTTCTCAAAATGAACTTTATACATCACCTTATGGATAACAGTGCTAAAAAGATCGCCGAATATCTGTTACAAATTAAAGCAATAAAATTGCAACCGTCAAATCCTTTTACATGGGCTTCGGGATGGAAGTCGCCAATTTATTGCGATAACCGGAAAACTCTTTCTTTCCCCGAAGTCAGATCCTTTATAAGAGATTCTTTTGCCGGTGTTGTCTCAGAGTATTACCCGGGAGCAGAGCTTGTTGCCGGTGTGGCCACGGGAGCAATAGCCCACGGAGTGCTGGTGGCTGAAAAGCTTGGACTGCCATTCATCTATGTGAGGTCGGAGGCAAAGGAACACGGCCTTGGAAACCAGATAGAAGGTTATTATGAAAAAGGCCAGAAAGTGGTTGTGATCGAGGATCTTATCTCAACGGGTGGAAGCAGTCTGGGAGCCGTCAGGGCTCTGCGCGAAGCCGGTTGCGATGTACTCGGAATGGCTGCAATCTTCACATACGAATTCTCAAAGTCTGCCGATGGCTTTATGGCCGCCGGATGCGAACTGCATACCCTTAGCAACTATTCGGCTCTGATCTCAACTGCGGTTGAGACCGGATATATCACAAATGATGATGTTGAAACACTGAAAAGATGGAGGCTCGATCCGGCAGGATGGGGCATAAAATAGCTATGGCACTATCTAACTTTGAAAGCCGTAAAGGAAGCCTTTCAGGCACCCCTTCCGAGATATTCGACTTCGTAACCGATATCCGGAATCTCCGGCAGTTTGTCCCCGACAATGTAGTTGAGGACCTCGTTATCGACGCAGATACATGCAGCTTTCGTGTTCCTGCCATGGGAACCGTGAAAATCAGCCTTTCCGGAAAGGAACCGGTGAATCAGGTTGTTTACAGCGGTACTGCCCTGCAGTCGAACGATTTCTCTCTTGTGCTCGACATAAACGGGAATAGCGAGGGGAAGGCTGAGGTGCTGGTGAAGCTGGCGGCAAACCTTAATCCCATACTCAGGATGATGGCCGCCGGACCGATTTCTGATTTCCTTGAGAGGCTTGTTAATGAGATGGAAAAGTTCAAAGGCTGGAAACAGAAGCAATAACTTTTCAGGAAGTTGCTCAGATCCGGGTTTGCTAAAGAATGAATTCTATTTCCTTGAAGGCGAATTCCCTTTTCCGTCCGGCCTTGTTTTCCACAATAAGCAACCCGGAGTCACCCGCTGATAATATCCTTCCGCTGAAGATCCCCTCTCCCGATCTGAATTCATGCCACTCATTGAGCCGGTAAAGTGATTCGGTGTAGTCTTTCCTGATCTGATCACGCTCACCGGTGATTACCATTTTGTAGCGTTTGTCGAGGCACTTCAGAAGCCCTTCAAGGCAAACGGCAATGTCATGATCCCTGCCTGTGATTACCTTCAGCGAAACCGGATTGGGGATCCGGTCCGGGAATACCTCCTGGTTCACGTTGAGCCCTATACCGGCTACCGAGCTGGTCAGGGTGCTTCCGGTGATCGAGTTCTCAATAAGGATACCTGCAATTTTGTCATTCCCTGCATAAATATCATTCGGCCATTTTATTCTGCAGCCGGATATGATTGTTTTCAGATAATCTCTGATGCCAAGCGAAATGAACCCGGAAATCAGAAACTGATCTTCCGGGCTTACCATTGCCGGAAACAGTATGACACTGAATAGCAGATTCTTCCCCTCTTCACTTTCCCAGCGGTTTCCCTGCTGTCCTTTTCCTGCCGATTGGTAAGCTGCCCGGATTACAAGACCCTCACGGGTATTGCCGGACTTTAAGTATTCCGAGGCAGTTGTATTTGTTGATTCCGCCCTCTTCAGAAAGATTATTTCGGATCCAATGATCATTTCCTGTCCGGTTATACTTACCTCCTGCCATATTTGCCGATAGTTGCGGGCAAACCGGCGGTGGCACTGTTATTGCACATTATGGAATGAAAGCGACAAAAATACAGATAAAAGTTTGTACTTTTGCAACTTGATGTTTAACAGATCTCTTTGATGAAGAAAAGACAGGATGGGACGGAATTGCTCCTGACGTCCATAATTAAGGGCATTTTTGAAAAAAAAGGACTGGATGTTCTTAAGATTGACCTCAGAAAACTCGATAACCGTATATCCGATTATTATATAATTTGCCATGGTTCATCGGTCAGTCAGGTCGATGCGATTTGCGATTCCGTTGAAGACACTGTAATACGCGATGCAAAGGAAAAACCATCGCATGTTGAGGGCCTTGAGAATTGTTTCTGGGTCCTTCTTGATTATGGGAATGTTGTTGTTCATATATTCCAGGAAGAGTACAGGCATTTCTACAACCTCGAATCATTGTGGGCAGATGCTTCCATGGAAGCTGTCAGGGATAACTTAAGTTAAGACTATCATTTATGGCCGAAAACGAAAATAAAGACAAAGGCCCGGTTAAACCGCCGGAACCAAATCTGAAGCCTAAATTCAATTCGAACTGGATTTTTGCAGTGCTTATCGTCTCCTTTCTTGCCATAAACCTTTTCTACGGTGGCAAGACGACTCCTAAACTTCAGACAAGGGAGCTGAAGCAGATGATCGCCAGCAAGGAGATTGAAAGAATAGTAATAGTTAACAAGGAGTATGCCGAGATATACCTTAGGAAAGAGGTGGTGGAGTCGGAAAAATATCCTGATGTACTGAAACCCAATAACGGGAGAATGGGATTCGGGGTACCTAAGCCTCACTATACTCATAACATTGGAGATCTTGCCACATTCGAAGCCTTCCTTAAGGATGAGCAGACGAATGCCGGGTACAGCGACAAGGAAATGATTTATCCGGAGACCGATACACGTCATAATTACATTGGCGAGATCCTCGGGTGGACTCTGCCATTCATACTCCTTATTTTCCTCTGGCTGTTCATGATGAGGAGGATGGCAGGAGGTGCCGGCGGAGGTGCCGGAGGCATATTCAGCGTCGGAAAATCAAAGGCCCAGATCTTTGACAAGGAGTCAAACGTTAAGATCAACTTCAACGATGTGGCTGGTCTTGAGGAAGCTAAGACGGAGGTAATGGAAATCGTCGATTTTCTGAAGAACCCGAAGAAGTACACAGCTCTTGGAGGAAAAATACCAAAAGGAGCGCTTCTGATAGGACCTCCCGGCACAGGAAAGACTCTTCTTGCCAAGGCTGTTGCAGGTGAAGCGAATGTTCCTTTCTTCTCCATATCAGGTTCTGATTTCGTTGAGATGTTCGTAGGTGTCGGAGCCTCAAGAGTGAGGGACCTGTTCAAACAGGCCAAGGAAAAAGCTCCCTGTATTGTATTCATCGATGAAATCGACGCTGTTGGAAGGGCAAGGGGAAAGAATGTTAACTTCGGATCGAACGACGAGAGGGAAAACACACTCAATCAGCTTCTTACAGAGATGGATGGCTTCGGGACAAATATGGGGGTTATCATACTCGCCGCCACAAACAGGGCCGACATTCTCGACAGGGCGCTGCTCAGAGCCGGAAGGTTCGACAGGCAGATCCATGTGGAGCTTCCCGAACTCACCGAACGGGAGGCTATCTTCAAGGTTCATCTCCGTCCCATAAAACTTGAGAAGGGATTTGATGTCGCTTTCCTGGCTAAACAGACACCGGGATTTTCGGGTGCCGACATAGCGAATGTATGCAATGAGGCTGCCCTTATAGCAGCCAGAAAAAATAAGAACATTGTTGAGAGACAGGACTTCCTCGATGCAATCGACAGGATAGTGGGCGGTCTGGAGCGTAAAAGCAAGATCATCTCAATGGGTGAAAAGAAAACCATCGCCTATCACGAGGCAGGCCATGCCACTGTCAGCTGGCTTCTCGAACATGCAAGCCCGCTTGTAAAGGTCACAATAATACCGCGCGGAAGAGCCCTCGGTGCAGCCTGGTACCTGCCTGAAGAACGACAGATTACTACAAGTGAACAATTGCTTGATGAGATGGCATATGCCCTTGGAGGAAGAGCCTGCGAACTGCTTATGTTCGGAAAGATATCAACGGGAGCCGTGAACGACCTCGAAAAGGTTACTAAACAGGCCTATGCTATGGTCTCCTACTTCGGGATGAGCGAAAAGATCGGAAATATAAGCTTTTACGATTCATCGGGGCAATCCGATTACGGCTTTACAAAACCATACAGCGAAAAAACAGCGGAACTGATCGACCGTGAGGTTAAACAGATAATCGACGAATCGTTCGAACGGGCTACCAACGTACTGAAAAGCAATATTGAGGGATTGACAAAACTGGGTGAGCTGCTTCTCGAAAAAGAGGTGATATTCAGTGAGGACCTTGAAAAGATCTTCGGCCAGAGCAAGGCAGATATGGCAAGGGAAAAGAGGGATAAAGCGACCGGCAACAAAATCCAGGCTGCCGTGGAGAATACAGGCGAGGCACTTTCGCCCGAACCCGCCACACCTGAAGCAGCAACGCCTGATCCTGCCACTCCTGATCAGCCGGAGGAAGAGAACACTCCTTCACAATAGCCTGCCGGTAAGGTGAGGTTTATAAGCAATAAGATCAAAATACAGCAGAATTGGGAAACTTTTTCACGAGGACACTGACTGCCGTTTGGATAGTAGTTTTCATACTTGGAGGATTCTGGCTCCATCCGGTCTCATTTTCCCTTACCGGGCTTGTCCTGCTTGCCGGCGCCTTGTACGAGTACTACCAGATGGCTAAAAGCACAGGCGTAAATCCCCAGACAATTACCGGGATAATCACCGGAGCAGCCATGTACGTTATTTCCACCATGGCAGCAGCAGGTATTGCCGGCTTTGAGTGGCTCCTTTTACTTGTTTTGCCTGCATTGACCATCCTGATAACCGAGCTTTACAGAAAACAGGAAAGACCTTTCGATTCCCTTGCTCACACATTCTTCGGAATTATGTATGTGGGAATACCTTTTTCATTGTTTCCCTTTGCCGCGTTCTCAAGAACCGGATTCAGGTCGATACTTCCCCATCCTGATATTGTTTTTTCACCCGGACTGGTAATAGGATTTCTGCTTCTGTTGTGGGCATATGACACTGGAGCCTATCTTACGGGAATAGCATTTGGAAAACACAGGCTTATGGAGAGGATATCTCCAAAGAAATCGTGGGAAGGCTTCTTCGGAGGAATGCTGGTAGCCGTTGCTGTTGCATGGCTACTCTCAGGATGGTTCGGAATAACAGGCACCTTCGGCTGGATCATAATTGCCCTGATAATTGCGGTTGCCGGAACCTATGGCGACCTTACAGAGTCGATGCTCAAGAGAAGCATAGGAGTAAAGGACTCAGGTTCTCTCCTGCCCGGTCACGGAGGTCTGCTCGACCGCTTTGACAGCGCCCTCTTTTCGTTTCCTCTGGTTTATCTTTTTATAACTCTATTTGGTTGATTGACAAGTCTTGATTAGTTTTGCGGAAATTTTTTGAGGAATGGCCATTCACAGGGAAGGATACAGGATTCTCGCTATCGGATTTATTATTCTGCTGGCTGTAAACATAATCACAGGCCTGGCATGGCCCGATGACACCCTCCTGAAATGGATGGTCATGCTGATCTCCCTGTCGCTTTACGTGTTCCTGCTCTTTTTCTTCCGCCTTCCCGCAAGACATCTGCAACCGGATCCCGGACTTATCTATGCACCCGCCGACGGCAAGGTGGTTGTCATCGAGGAGACAATTGAAAAGGAATATTTCAAGGACCAGCGACTCCAGATCTCGATCTTCATGTCGCCTTTCAATATGCACAGCAACAGATATCCCGTGTCGGGATCAATTAAGCTGGTCAACTATCATCCCGGGAAATACATGGTCGCCTGGCATCCCAAATCCTCTGAACTGAATGAAAGGAGCAGTGTCGTTATCGAAACCGAGAACGGAACAGAGATACTGGTACGCCAGATTGCCGGAGCTGTGGCAAGGCGTATCGTGACATATGCCAAACCCGGGCAGAAGGTAACCCAGGGCGGCGAACTTGGCTTCATAAAGTTCGGATCAAGGGTGGATGTTTTCCTCCCGGTCGGTACTGAGATTGAAGTGCCTATCCTCCAGCAGGTAAAGGCAAATAAGAGCATTATAGCTAAAATCTGAAAAGAGCAAACATGGAACGAACTGACGACAGGGTTATAGATATTACCCCCGATGTGAAATGGATTGGAATTCTTGATTATGATATCAAGACCTTTGATATCGTAATGACAACCGAATACGGGACAACTTATAATTCCTTCTTCATCAATGCAACAAAAAAAGCGATTGTTGAAGTTGCAAAGGAGAAATTCCGGGATGTGTATATTGAGAAGCTTCAGTCTGTATGCGATCCTTCGGAAATAGAATACATAATTCTCGATCATACAGAACCCGACCATTCAGGGAGCCTTGGCCGCCTTCTGGAGCTGGCACCCGAAGCTGTGGTGGTGGGAAGCGGGAACGCCATCAGATACCTGGGCGATATTGTAAACAAGCCTTTCCGGTCGATGGTGGTGAAGGACGGCGATACCCTCGATCTGGGAAACAAAATCTTACGGTTCATATCGGCTCCCAATCTTCACTGGCCCGATTCAATCTATACTTACCTTGTTGAGGATAAGGTGCTCTTTACCTGCGATTCGTTCGGCGCTCATTACTGCACCGCGAACATCTTCAGCGAGCTGACCCCCGATTACCTGAGTTCATTCAGATACTATTTTGATGTTATACTGAAACCTTTCAGCAGGTTTATGGTCAGGGCAATAGAAAGGATAAAGCCTCTTGAGATAAATGTGATATGCCCGGGACACGGCCCTGTTCACCGCGATAACATAGGCGAAATAATTGCACTGACCGGAAAGCTGTCGGATGAGTATCTTAAACTTACCGCATGCGGCGAAGTGAAAAGAGTGCTGATTGCCTATGTGTCGGCCTATGGATTTACAGGAAAGGCTGCAGAGTATGTTGCAGAAGGAATACGGTCGGAAAGCGGTTATATTGCCGATGTGACTGATATAGAAAATATCGCGCCGGCCGAACTCGATCTGAAACTCGCGTCGGCCGATGCCATCCTCGTCGGATCGCCTACAATAAATCAGAACACCCTCCTTCCGGTGTATACACTCTTTGCGCTTATCAATCCTTTGCGCGACAGGGGTAAGGTTGCAGGTGCATTCGGTTCATACGGCTGGAGCGGCGAAGCACCTAAAATCATTCTCGACAACTTAAGGAACCTTAAGCTCAAAACCTTTGATGAGACAGCCGGTTTCAAGTTTGCTCCGGAAGGCGATAAAAAGGAAAGCCTTGTCGGATTCGGAAGGAAATTTGCCATAAAAATGGCTGCGGAATCCTCCGGGGAAGAGAAATAAGACTAAACATTAATTCAACCTATTCCGACACCTGGGGTGTCGACTTCCATCCCGATAGCTATCGGGAGCCCGGGTCTCACCCCGGAAAGAAGCACCATACACAATGTACAACCCCGGAGGGGTTGACTTTCAATTACATGTAAAAATTGAAGGCCACCCCTCCGGGGTCGGATTGGTATTTTTGTCCCTACCCCGGGGTGAGACCCGGGCTATTGGAAGACCAGCCCTCAAGGCTGGACTTCCCGGTTACTGCCCATACCACGACGAACAAACATCCAAAAAATCACAGGTCGAGACACCCAATTTTTCATTAAAACTTTACTTTATAGATTAGATGTCTGCCGGTTACTCTTGTGGGTTCATAATAACCGCAAACAAAAGGCCGGATTATGATATTTTAATCTGCCTTGTGATCTTGTTCTTTTCTTCATCGACCTTCGGAAGCGTAACGCTGAGTACGCCATCCTTGTAGTTGGCTTCGATCTTTTCGACTTTTACGTTCTCAGGTATCTGGAAGCTCCTGCAGAATGATGAAAAGCTGAATTCCTTCCTCTTGTAGCCGTCATTCGTTTCTTCCGACTCGTTCTTCGTTTCAGCCGAAATGGTGAGCAGATCCTCGTTGATGTCTATCTTCATGTCCTTCCTGTCCAGTCCGGGAACTGCCAGATCGAGGATGAATCTTTTCTCATCTTCACGTATGTTAACCGCCGGACTTGATCCCCTTGATGTTACAGGGAAGAAATCATCGTCAAAAATGCTGCCGAGGTAAAACGGCCTGAACTCTTTTCTTGTAAGTGATGGTAACATGGTGCTGTCCTCCTATTTATTTTAAGTTAAACATTTTGTTATTTGAACATGTAATTTCAATTTCTGTTCCAATCACTAAAAGCAGACACAATGGCAGGTTTGGTGATTTTAGCCTGACAATATGGCATCAATCCAGATTTTAGAGGTCAGTGTCCTGCACCGGATATTAACGCCCCATTCGGGGCTTCACGAATCGTGTGAGCAATGCTAAACGGGGCGTTGCCCCGCCCTAAATCATGGCGCCCCTACGGGACTTCTGGAACGTGATGATTTCTGCGGGTAAGATAAGGCCGTAGGCCGAATAATGATTTAGGGATGGGCGCAGCCCGTCCTTAATGGCAACCACTGACCGCAAAGCCCCACATGGGGCGAAATATTATTCTTCCATCTTCTGTCTTCTGTCTTTCTTTAAATCCCATATCGTTTTGGGTAGAAAAATTATCGAAAAACAATATCCTGGTTATCGTTTTGGGTAAAAAAATTATCGTTATTTTTGATTATCAATGAGATATAGGTGAATCTCAGTCGGGGGACCGCCATGGTCAGGCGTCTTATCAGGGTGATTTTCTCAAAGGGCAGCATTGAAAACACCCTGCAGTTTGAGCGGCAAAAATTTGGGCAATTACGATTTTTCTGATTAGGTTTGTATATATATAGAAAAGACCCTTTGATGAAAACCTCTATCAGGACTATCCTGATCATTCTGGGTGTTATAATCTTTATGTTCCTGTTATGGTATTTCAGGAGCATCGTTGTTTACGTCCTTGTTTCCGGGGTTCTTTCTGTGATGGGCAGGCCGCTGGTCGACATGCTCAGCCGGATCAGGATAGGAAAGTGGAACTTCCCGCGGATATTGAGCGCCCTGCTAACTCTCTTTGTGATCTGGGGCCTTATAGCTTTGTTCCTTTATATCTTCATCCCTCTTTTAACCAGGCAGATAAACTACCTCTCAACAATCGACGGCTCAAAGATAGTGGAGCTGATTGAGGGCCCGGTAAAGAAAATTGAAGAGCTTGTAACTACACTTAATCCGAATATTTCAGGCAAGCTTTCGGTTACCGACTACATCGCCTCAAAGATCGAAGGAATTCTCAATATCGAGGTGATTCAGAATTTCATGGGTTCCATGGTGAGCATCCTCGGAAATATGGCCGTTGCGGCTTTTTCGATATCCTTTATCACCTTCTTCTTTCTAAAGGACCAGCACCTCTTTTATGAGTCGATCCTGATGTGGATACCCGACAAATATGTAGATAATGTGACCAGGGCACTCAATTCGATAAAGCATCTTCTTACCAGGTACCTTATCGGAATAGTGATCCAGAGCACCTGCATCATGATTCTGATAACAATCGGCATGACAATAGTAGGGATAGATTTTCAGCAGGCGCTGGTGATGGGACTTATTGTAGGCACTCTGAACATCATACCCTACGTCGGCCCGTGGCTGGGCTTTTTCATCGTTATGATCATGGGGATCGCCACCCACATCAACCTCGACTTTTCAATAGTGGTCGTGCCTATGGTGATGTATATGGCTCTGGTGGTGGCTGTGACTCAGCTGATTGACAATATTGTTTTCCAGCCTGTCATCTTTTCAAACAGCGTGAGGGCACACCCCCTTGAAATTTTTATTGTGGTCCTGGCAGCCGGGTTTGCTGCAGGAATACCCGGAATGCTTCTCGGAATACCGACTTATACCGTACTCAGGGTGTTTGCCCGGGAGTTCTTCTACGGATTCAAGGCTATCCAGAAGATAACCTCCAGCCTGTCGGACGAGGATCAGTTCGGAGAGGAATCCATGGTGCCGGGAGCAAAGGTTATTGGCATCAAGAGAAAAAAAAGGAGAAAACCCGGGCTGGTTCAGGATAAAAAGGAACAGGAACAATGAATTCATTCTTGTCATTGCTTAACAGAATTTTCAGGTTCTACTATGAGGGCTTCACGAGCATGTCGTGGTGGGGTAAACGGATATGGCTGATCCTGCTGATCAAGTTGTTTGTAATTTTTATCATCCTGAAGTTATTCTTCTTTCCCGATTTCCTGAAAAGGAGTTACCGCACGGATGAGCAACGGAGCGAACATGTACTGGAACAATTAATAAAACCAAATTAGCTTATGTTTGAGAGTTTAGACGTATCCCTGGTGGACTGGTCGAGGGCTCAGTTTGCCCTGACGGCTATATACCACTGGCTTTTTGTTCCCCTGACACTCGGTCTGTCGTTCATTATTGCAATAATGGAAACGATCTATGTAAAGACCGGGAATGAGGATTGGAAGCGAATGACGAAATTCTGGATGACTCTCTTCGGGATCAATTTTGCAATCGGTGTGGCAACCGGATTGATATTGGAGTTTGAGTTTGGTACCAACTGGTCAAACTATTCCTGGTTCGTGGGAGACATTTTTGGAGCTCCGCTGGCGATAGAAGGAATGCTGGCTTTCTTCCTTGAATCGACTTTTGTCGCGGTTATGTTTTTCGGATGGGACAAGGTCAGCAAAAAAGCCCACCTGGTATCGACGTGGCTGGTGGCCGTCGGCGCTAACCTGTCGGCCTTGTGGATCCTGGTTGCCAATGCCTGGATGCAGAATCCCGTCGGTATGGTCTTTAATCCCGAGACTGCAAGAAATGAAATGGTTAGTTTCTGGGAGGTGCTTTTTAACGAGGTGGCTGTCGCCAAGTTCCTTCATACAATCGCATCCGGTTTTCTGCTCGGTTCCATGTTCGTAGTCGGGATAAGCGCATATTACCTGATCAGCAACCGTGAAGCCCTGCTTGCAAAAAGAAGCATGCTGGTTGCAGGGATCTTTGGTCTGCTTTCCTCACTTCTTGTGGTTTACACCGGGGATACTTCAGCAAGAACCCTGGCAAAGGCACAGCCTGTCAAATTTGCTGCCTTTGAGGCCCTTTATGAGGGAACGGAGCATGCAGGACTGGTAGCAGTGGGCATCCTTAAGGAATCAGACAGGAAGATAGGAGAGAAGGCTGTCAACGATTTTGTGTTCAGGATCGAGATTCCGGGATTTCTTTCGGTGATGACCGGAGGAAGCACCGACTCCTTCGTGCCCGGAATCAATGATCTTGTAAACGGTAATTCCGCGAGGGGACTGCTTCCTGTTTCGGAGAAGATTGAGCGGGGAAAAAGGGCAAGAGGCCTGCTGATTGAATACAAGGAGGCCAAGAAGAATAACGATACCCAAAAAGCCGAAAGCATTGCCGCTCTTTTCAGCGACAAGAAATTCAACGAGGAATATTTCAGGTATTTTGGCTATGCATCACTGAATAATCCCGAAGATGTCATTCCGGGAGTGAAGGTGGCCTTCTATACTTTCCACGTGATGGTTATGCTCGGATTTCTGTTCATCCTGATATTTTTCCTTACCCTTGTATTCCTGTTCCGCGGAACCCTTCAGAAGAATAAGTGGTTCCTCTGGGCGGCGCTTTTTTCAATTCTTCTGCCATATGTTGCAGGCGAACTTGGATGGGTGCTTGCCGAAATGGGCCGCCAGCCATGGATCATCCAGGATCTTATGCCTGTTACAACGGCTGTTACTCAGGTCAGCACCGGATCGGTAATCACAACCTTCATCCTTTTCGCGGTTCTGTTTACAGTCCTGCTTATAGCCGAAGTATCAATAATGATAAGGCAGATTAAACTCGGACCAAAACATTAGGAGGACAAAGACATGACTATAATGATATCACATATGTTCCTGCAGTCTTACTGGTGGATTATAATCTCATTGCTTGCAAGCCTTCTTGTATTCCTCATGTTTGTCCAGGGCGGACAATCGATGATCTTTTCGCTTCCGAAGAATGAACTTCAGAAAGCGATGCTTGTTAATGCCATGGGGAGGAAATGGGAGTTTACATTTACAACTCTTGTTACCTTCGGCGGCGGCTTTTTTGCATCGTTCCCCCTCTTTTATTCAGCAAGCTTCGGCGGTGCCTACTGGGTGTGGATTGCAATCCTGTTCAGCTTCATCATACAGGCTATAGCCTACGAATACCGTTCGAAACCCGCCAACGTCCTTGGCCAGAAAACATTCGACACTTTCCTTTTCATTAATGGTTCAATCGGCCCCTTCCTTATCGGAGTGGCTGTGGCAACATTCTTTACGGGTTCACAGTTCAGCCTGAACGAGGTTAACCAGGTAAAATGGGGAACCCCCTGGCACGGACTTGAAGCCCTTCTGAACGCGAGGAACCTTGCGCTCGGACTGGCTGTTCTGTTTCTGGCCCGGACAAACGGGTTGCTTTATATAATAAACACAGTCGACGACAGCAGCCTCGTTGACAGGTCCCGGAAAAAACTTGCCGAGAACTCCATCGCTTTCCTGGTGTTCTTCCTGTACTTTGTGATCGTCCTTCTTGTTTCCGAAGGATTTGCCTACGACCGGACTACCGGGGCAGTGACAATGGAAAGGTTCAAGTACCTTCATAATCTGCTTCAGATGCCGCTTGTCATGATAATATTTCTTGCAGGCGTTGTCAGCATCCTGTACGGATTAGGAACAGCTTTGTTCATGGCCAGCCGGTCGGCAATCTGGTATACGGGTGCCGGAACAATACTGGCTGTCATGGCGCTCTTCTTCATCGCCGGCTTCAACGGAACGGCATTCTATCCGTCAGTTTCAGATCCGGGAAGCTCGCTTACAATCGACAAGGCCTCATCAAGCTTCTTCACCCTTAAAACCATGATGTATGTGTCGTTCATTGTTCCTTTCGTATTCGCATATATCTGGTACGCATGGAAAGCAATCAACAGAAAAAGAATCACAGGCGAGGAAATGAAAGCAGGAGGACATCTTTATTAGTAGTAATTAGTTGAAATTAAATAGTTTGCAGAAAAGGTGCAAAGGTGCAAAGGTGCAAAGGCGTTGAACCGTTAAGCCGTTAAACCGTTAAGCCTTTAAGCCGTTAAGCCGTTAAGCCGTTAAGCCTTTAAGCCGTTAAGCCGTTAAGCCGTTAAGCCGTTGAAACCAACCAGTAACCAGCAATAAGCAGCGATAAACGATAAACAATAAACGATAAACGGTCAAGAACAAATTTGAATAACAATATTATTATGTATCTATCCGGAATATTGAACTATCTTATCTGGCCCGCTTTCATCATAGTGAGCTGGTTTGCCGTAAAGGCCGGTCTGAAATATTATGAGAAGAAGCATCCTCCCGAGAAGGAGGTGAACTGAGCCGGCCGGCAAGGGTCGGAGGGGATGCTGATCTGAAGATTTGTGAACCCGGTCTGCTGACGGACCTGTTACCGCGAATGAAACGGAAGGTACAGGGCTGCAACAGATATGAGGATATAAACAGGGATAATAAGGGGAGCAGAGGCAATGCCGAGGATCAGCAGCATTGCAACAGTCACCCCGGCCATTATGAACCTCCATTCATTGCCGCTGAAACGGAATCCCCTGAATTTGTTCGACAAAAGCGGAATCCGGGTTACCATCAGTACCGACAGCATTATAGTGTACACCGCAAGTGAAACAGGCGATCCGGTGAACGAACTTATAAGAGGTGACTGCGAGTATTCAGCAGCCAGAACGACTGAGATCACTGCAATAGCATTTGCGGGCGACGGCAATCCCTTGAAAACTGTTGACTGTGTTGTGTCGACATTGAATATTGCAAGCCTTAGTCCGGCAAGCACGGGCATCAGCAGAGGGACAAAAGGCAGAATATCTGCCATGAAAGGGGAGGCCCCCGGAGCTTCGCTGACACCGGCTTCTATCATTTTGTGTATTATCAGGGCCGGAGCTACACCGAAGCTGACAACATCGGCAAGACTGTCGAGCTCTTTTCCGGTTTCGGAGTAAGCATCGAGCAGGCGCGCTGCAAATCCGTCGAGGAAATCAAATACCATGGCTGCAACGATCAGCCAGGATGCAGTTGTTAAAGAGCCCCTGGAAGCAAAAATAACCGCTGTGAATCCTGCTGCCAGGTTGAGACAGGTGATAAAATTCGGAATGTGCTTCATGTTTGTAGAATCACGCCATCAGTATGGCGGGAAGCAAAATTAGGATAAATTTTACATGATTGAGAGAAATTATTAGATTTGCATGATTTATTACTGTCTTGATGATCAGTTTAAAGAACATAAGGATTGCAGTGGATTTTGATGGTACCATTGTAGAACATGAATATCCGGGTATCGGCAAGGAGAAGCTGTTTGCGTTTCAGACACTCAAGGAATTTGAGAAGCTGGGTGCAAGGTTAATCCTGTGGACTTTCAGGGCAGGGCCTGAACTTGAGCAGGCAGTAGAGTTCTGCAGGAAGAACGGGATAGAGTTCTATGCCATAAACAGGAACTATCCCGAGGAAGTATATGACGAATCCATCAGCAGGAAGATTGACGCTGATGTTTTTATTGATGACAAGAACGTAGGCGGGTTCCCCGGCTGGAGTGAGATATGGCAGATGCTTGTCCCTTTCGATCTGCACCAGCAGGAGATGGAACGGCAGATCGCCAATGCAAGGAGGAACAGTCTGCGGCGTTTGTTTGGAAGAAGAGACAGACAGAATGAAGGCTGATAACATAAAATCAATCATTGCGGTCACTTTTTTTGTGACGGCTCTCATTGCCGGTTCATGCTCCAGCAGGGCAGGAAATGCCGTAAAAACTCCAACCGAATCAAAAGAGAATGCCAGCGCCGATCTGCCGGCAAGCCTGATAAAAATGAAGTCTCCGGCTGAGAATGAGGAGTACAGACTTAATGAGCAGGTTAAGATATCGCTTGACCCCATGGCAGATGCCGGAACCCTTGACTCGGTGAGGGTAAGCTTCGACGGGAAACAGGTTGCCTTACTGCTTTCGGCTCCATGGGAATGCACCGTTTCAGGCGATTTCACCGGGATGACAGGCAGAAAACCGGTGAAAGCCGTAGCTTATACATCCGGCAAAACTCAATCGGTAACCCGGTTTGTCTTAATATACTCCGACTCGGCACCCAAACGGCTTGGCTTCAGGCTTATCAATTCCTATCCCCACGATCCCGGAGCATTTACCCAGGGACTGTTCTTTCACGACGGCATTCTTTATGAAGGTACAGGGCAGGAGACGGGATCGACGCTCAGGACAGCGGAGCTTGAAACCGGAAGGGTTATAAGGCAGCATACCCTCGATCCTTCTCTTTTCGGAGAGGGAATAACCCTTTACAACGACAGGATATTCCAGGTGACATGGCAGAACAAGGTAGGCTTCGTGTACAACAGATCCGACTTCAAACAGATCAATAAGATATATTATCAGGGCGAGGGATGGGGTCTTACAACAATCGGCGACAGGATCGTTAGAAGCGACGGCTCCAATATCCTGTATTTCCATGAGCCTGAGATGTTCGATGCCGTTTCGA
>JAVEXG010000196.1:0-4795 GCA_034004115.1 Bacteroidales bacterium
AGGATGCAGAAGAAACTCAAAAAACATGATGTTGTCCGATGGGCCGGTGATTTTATTGACAAGCTTGAGACCATACACCTCCGCCAGAGAGACATAAAAAGAAAGTACCTGAGTCAGTACCAGGCCGACGAAATTGCCAGGGCATTCAGGAAAGCCGGCAGAAAACTCATAATACTCGATTATGACGGAACCCTTGTTCCTTTTGTTAATGATCCGGCTAAGGCCCTTCCGGGAACGCCACTAAAGGAGCTCCTGAAGAATTTGTCCGGGACTGAAGGTGTTGAACTGGCAATTGTCAGCGGCCGCGACAAGGATTTCCTGGAATCTGTCCTGGGATTCCTCGATATTTCGATTTTTGCAGAGCACGGGGCTTTGCGAAGGGTAAAAGGGAAATGGCAGAGCCTTTACAGGAAAGACCTTTTATGGCAGCCCGAGATTATCAGGATAATGAAGGAGATTACCGATAATACTCCCGGCTCACATGTAGAAAAGAAAACGACCTCCCTGGTGTGGCATTACCGGGAGACCGACAGGTGGCTTGCCGACCTCAGGTCGACGCAGCTTATAAATAAGCTGATCTACCCATGTACGCGCCGCCAGCTTCACCTTATGAGAGGAGACAAGATTGTGGAAGTAAAGCCTTCAGAGTACACAAAGGGGTCGGCAATCAAAAATTTTTTCAATTCAGGCAATTATGATTTTATCCTTGCAGCAGGCGATGACACCACTGACGAAGATATGTTCGACGCGCTGCCTGAAGGTGCAGTTACAATAAAGGTGGGCAAACCTTCAGAAAAATCACGTTACACTGTCCTGAACAGCAGTGAACTAAACAGGCTGCTGAACTCATTCCTGAAATAAGATAATTATGAAAATATCAGATTACGGCATTACGGGAAACTGCCGCAGCGGTGCCCTCATTTCAAAAAACGGATCAATAGACTGGTGCTGCCTGCCCGATTTTGATTCGCCATCGGTGTTCGGACGGCTACTGGATGATGATATCGGTGGATGTTTTGCTGTCAGGCCGGTTGGTGACTACGCCATCAGTCAGACTTACCTGAATAATACAAACATCCTTGAGACCCGCTTTAACTCTGCTGATGCCGAGTTCTCCATATACGACTTCATGCCTGTTTACCGGACCGATGAGAGCAGCTATTACAATGCTCCGGAAATATACCGTATCATTAAGGTCCTGAGGGGAACACCCTCCATCACAATCGATTACCGGCCCGCACTTAATTATGCCCGGCCTACAAAGGGAGTAATCAGCAAAACCTGCATAAAGCATTTTACCACCGAGGGGAGATACGAATCGATCTATCTCTATACCTCCCTTCCCAAAGAGGATGTCCTGAAAGGCAATGTAATCCAACCTTGCGAGGACAGCTTCCTCTGCGTCGCTTATAACCAGAAGCTTGTGAAGATGACCATGAAACGGGCATGGCTCGAATTCCAGCGCACGAAGGTGTACTGGATGAACTGGGCAAACCGGACTCTCTCATTCCCGAAATACGGGGAAGAGATAATGCGCAGCTCACTGCTTCTCAAACTGCTCACTTACGACAGATCGGGAGCGGTAATTGCTGCTCCGACAACATCACTTCCCGAAACACCAGGAGAAACCCGAAACTGGGATTACCGGTTCTGCTGGATACGCGACGCTTCTATGGTGATTAAGACTTTCCTTCAGCTCGGACATATAAATTCGGCACAAAGATTCCAGAAGTTCATCCTGAGTGTCAACCATGGCAAACAGGAGGAAATCCAGATAATGTACGGCCTTCGCGGCGAACGGGACCTGGAGGAGAAAATTCTTGAACATCTTAAGGGATTCAATGACTCCCCCCCCGTAAGAATCGGCAACGGCGCCTACTCGCAAAAGCAAAATGATATTTACGGAGTGCTGATCGATGCGATTTACCTGTCGTTTCTGAGGTTTCCCTCAACACTCGATACATCAGAAGAGCTTTGGACCCTGGTTCGCAGCATTGTGGCCCTTGTAGCCAGACACTGGCATAAGCCCGACAGAGGCATCTGGGAAATTCGCGGCGCCGAAAGACATTTCGTTTACTCCAAGGCTATGTCGTGGCTGGCTCTCGACAGGGGTGTGAAAATAGCCAGGATGCTCGACAGGGATTTTTATGTGGATGAGTGGACGGCTCTCGCCGAAAAGATCAGGGAGGATATTTTCACCAATGGATGGGACGAAGAGATTGGAGCTTTTGTACAGTACTACGGATCAAAACACCTTGATGCTTCAAACCTGCTGCTCGATGAAATCGGTATTGTTGATGCTGATGATCCCAGATATGTGAGCACTGTTCTGAGAACAAAGGAGGATCTTTGCCGGAAAGGGTTTATGTTCAGGTATTTAAACGAAGACGATTTCGGGGTGCCGAGGAGCTCATTCGTGCTTTGCACCTTCTGGCTGGTGAACAGCCTTTACAGGATCGGACACAGGAAAGAAGCGGTGGAGATTTTTGAGAATATCCTGAAATGTTCAAATCATCTCGGACTGCTGAGCGAACATATCGATATCGAGACAGGGGAACTCCTGGGCAATTTTCCCCAGGCCTATTCTCATCTGGGATTGATACAGTCGGCCCTGCTGCTTAACGGAGAAGAGGTTTCTTTCGAAAATGAGATCTTCAGATTTATTAAACCGTAGCCTGTTTCCCCCAACTGTCCTTGAGCGATACTGTCTGATTGAACACCAGTTTTTCCGGACGACTGTCGGTATCGACACAGAAATATCCAAGCCTCTGGAACTGGAATTTGTCGCCAGGAAGGGCTGAAGCCAGCGAGGGCTCCAGCTTACCCGTAATAATTCTAAGCGAACCGGGATTGAGAAACTCTCTGAAGTCGTGATCCTTCTGACCTGCCGGATCCTCATGGCTGAAAAGCCTGTCGTACATCCTGACTTCTGCATCTATGGAGTGAGGAACGGCAACCCAGTGCAGGGTGCCCTTGACTTTCCGGCCGGCTTGGGGACCTCCGCTGCGGGTCTCAGGATCATAAGTACAGTATACCTCGGTTACTTCACCTGTCGCAGGATCCTTTTTGAAGTCGTTACACTTTATTATATAAGCCCCCTTGAGCCTTACTTCCCTGCCCGGAGCAAGCCTGAAATATTTATTCGGGGGATTCTCCATGAAGTCTTCCTTCTCTATATAAACCTCCCTCTCAAAGGGAACCATCCTGCTGCCCATCGACTCGTCCTCGGGATTATTGATGAGCTCCATGTTCTCTGTCTTGCCTTCGGGATAGTTGGTGATCACCACCTTCAGAGGATTCAGCACTGCAAACACTCTCTTTGTCCTCAGGTTGAGGTCATCACGTACGGCATGCTCCAGAAGGGAGACGTCATTAATAGCCTCCACCTTTGTATATCCAATGAGGTCGATGAATTTCCGGATGGATTCAGGAGTATAACCCCTCCTTCGCAAACCACACAGCGTCGGCATCCTGGGATCGTCCCATCCTGAAACCCTTCCTTCCTGAACCAGTTCGAGAAGTTTTCGCTTGCTCATAACGGTGTAGGTAAGGTTGAGCCTGTTGAATTCGATCTGCCGCGGGCGGTAATCGCCTGTTTTAAGCTGATCGACAAGCCAGTCGTAAAGCGGACGGTGGACTTCAAATTCGAGAGTGCATAGTGAATGGGTTATACCTTCGAAATAGTCGCTCTGCCCGTGAGCAAAATCATACATCGGATAAACCTTCCAGGTTTCACCCGTGCGGTGATGAGAAGCCTTGATTATCCTGTATATTATCGGATCGCGCATCTGCATGTTGGGGGAAGTCATGTCAACCTTTGCCCTGAGCACCCTGCTTCCCTCTTCAAATTCTCCGGTATTCATCCTTTTAAAGAAATCGAGGCTCTCTTCAATGCTTCTTGAGCGGTAAGGACTTTCAATACCCGGCTGGGCCGGCGTCCCTTTCTGGGCTGAGATCACATCCGCCGGCTGATCATCAACATACGCAAGCCCCCTTTTTATAAGATCGATGGCAAATTCAAACAGTTTACCGAAATAATCCGATGCATAATATTCCCTGTCTTCCCAGTCGAATCCCAGCCATTTGATATCCTCCTTTATCGAATCAATATATTCAACCTCCTCCTTGACCGGATTGGTATCGTCGAAACGTAGATTGCACTTGCCTCCATATTTCTTTGCCATGCCGAAATCAAGACAGATGGCTTTTGCATGCCCGATGTGAAGATAGCCATTGGGTTCGGGAGGGAATCGCGTATGGATACGGCCGCCGTTCTTGCCTGCAGCAAGGTCATCAATAATAAACTGTTCTATAAAACTTACCGGTGACTTTGCTTCCTGAGGATTTAAGATATTCCCTTCGTTCATCCTGTTTATTTTTTGTGGATTACAAAAATAGGATGATTTTAAGAGTTAATGATGGATGATGATGATTTTTTAAGTGCAGGTCGTGCAAGCTGCGGATCCGACGAAAGGAGGAGACGTAGTCCCGAAAGCGAAGCGATTCGGGATCGTGCAGGTCGTTTAACCGTCAGAATGGGAGATCGTGTTATTTTACTCAGGATTGAGATAATCCTTGAGAGCGCGGACGTATTCTATGAATTTCTCCCTTCCAAGAGGGGTAACCCTGCAAAGCGTCTGAGGATAGTTTTTGCTGAATTTCTTAACAACATCAATATATCCTGCTTCCTTCAGCTTTGTGATCTGAACGCTGACGTTTCCGGCAGTGGCTCCTGTCTGATCCCGTATATAGGTGAAATCGGCCGATTCGACGTTCATCAGCAGCGACATCACGG
>JAVEXG010000001.1:0-90840 GCA_034004115.1 Bacteroidales bacterium
GTCATATTCAAGCTCTTCCTGAATAATGTTATGAAAATCAATTAATGTCTGCGAGTCGAGGAACTCAAATTCTCTTACAAACGACTCATCTTCATCCGATAATACAACAAACTTATATACCATATCTTTAGTGATTCGACGGGTGCAATATAATATTTTTTACTTTACAATATTCCTGATCATTTTTTTTTTAGAAGAAATTCAAGGGTGTCAATTCCGTCTGCATAATCCCATAGTTCAGGCATCTGAGTCTTCCCAAACGGAATGTTGCCCCTGCCTGCAATACATTGGATTTTGTCCTTCATGCCCTCGATTTCCTGGTAAACGTAAGCCAGGGACCTATAGTATTCATAATGGAGTACTGCCACCGGTGATGCTAAGCTTTTATCCATTCTGCACAGAAGGAAGCCGGTATCGATAAAGTTGTACCTGTTTACTATAAAAACGGCTTTGCTGTAGTCGTAGTTGTTTGCATACTTGCTGTGCTCTGCAAGGTTGCTGTGTTCGCTCCATGACTCTGCAAGAGCCTTCACGTCATACCCCTCCGGTACATAAATCTTTGAAATGCTTCGGCATCCCAGACCAAAATAGGAAAAGACATCAGTGCCAAGTCCGGCAAGTTCCCTGCCTGTCTCGTTTCCTTCGATAATTCCGATACTGTTTCTGTTCTTCCTTATTATGTGAGGATATTTCCCGAAATAATACCGGAAATACCTTGAGCTGTTGTCACTCCCCGTTGCAATTACTGCATCAAAATCCTTCAGAAGTCCGGTGGTGAATGTTATTTTATTCCTGAATGATGGATTTATGTCTCCCAGCATTTCACCTATAAAGACGATAAGATCAGGATCCTTCGAACTGGTCCTGGCAATTACCCTGTTGCCTGTGATGAGAACAGAAAGGAAATCATGAAATCCGACCAGAGGGATGTTGCCGGCCATTATTATACCAATATTCTCTGGTTCAGCCTGTTCTTCCAGGGCAGGGTATTTTTCGGCCCATTTTGTCAGTTTATCATGTGTCAGTTCACCGGCAATTGCTTTTAAGGCCATCGCCACATTATTCGGAGTGAACCAGCCATTCCTGAATTGCTGATTGCCGATTAGCTTTTCAAGAGGTTCCTTGTATTTCCCTTTCTTCCCTTCCAGGGAATCCCTGAGGATTTGTCCCAGATCAGAGAATGATTCAATCCTTTCAGCAAGTGTCATTATTGAATTATTTGAGGGGACAAATTTATCAAATAACCGCAGATGATTATCAGGTTGCATCATTTCAAACTGAATTGCCTGCCTGATTTTATTCTCTTTCACGGAAACAGAAAAGCTGATCCCATGAAGAAGGATCAGCTTTAAAGGTGTTGTAATTCAATACCCGGATGCCTGCTATTGAAGTTTGAACTCAATCGGGATTGTATACCATACGGCAACAGCTTTCCCGTCCTTTCGTCCGGGTTCAAAGGCGGGGAGCGAGCTTACCACCCGCAAAGCTTCCTGATCAAGGTCCGGATCGGCACCCTTTAAAACACTTGCCCGTCCTACAGTACCATCGGCCTCAACAGCAAATCTGATTAAAACTTTTCCCTGCGTACCGGATAATTTGGATGACTCGGGATACCTGGTGTTTTCTTTAAGATAATTAAGAAGGCCCTTGTCTCCTCCTTCAAATTCCGGCATCTGGTCAACCTCCGTGTAAGTATCAGCACCCGCTGTCTGACTCTCCTGAGGAGGTGGAGGTGGGGCTGGAGCAGGAGGCGGGGGAGGAGGAGGCATAGTTTCGGCTGTTGTTTCATCACCGCCGCCCTTTTGACCACAACCCTGCATTGTGGTAAACATCAGAGCAACGACCGGGATGAAGATCAACATTGCCATCCTGACCTGCCCTTTGAACACTTTTCTTGTTTCCATTTCAAATAGTTTTAGTTGTTTAGGTTTTACTGTCCCAATTTCGCAATGAGCATTTGTATATGCGTAAAGATACAACGAAGTACTTAGTTATACAACTAAAAAGATAATTTTATTTACAGGTTACATTTTTTCCGGGGGAGCAGGGACTATTTTTACTTCAGTGTAAAGTTAATCGGGACCATATACCATACCGGTACGGCCTTGCCTCCCTGGCGACCCGGTTCGAATCGCGGGAGCAAACGGACAACCCTGAGGGCTTCTGCGTCAAGATCAGGTGAGACTCCCTTTAAGACAGTTTCATGACCTGCCTTTCCCTGTTCGTCAACGGAAAACCTTACAATCACCTTACCCTGTGTACCTGCTATTTTTGCTGATTCGGGGTATTTTGTGTTCTCCATAAGGAACCTAAGCAGGGCTGTTTCGCCACCCGGGAAATAAGGCATTTGTTCGACGACGACATAGGGTTCTGAATTCTTTGGGGGAGGTATCAGTTTCTGGCCTGCAGCTTCTTCTCCTGCCGGCGGCGGAGGAGGAGGCGGCGGGGGCAGATATGCTTCCGCCAGTGTCTCGCCGGGAAGAGGGTTTTGCTCGGTGCAGGTCGAGAATGCTAGCAGGACTGAGGCAACAACCGGTATGATGATCAGTAATTTCAGATTGGCAAGTGAAGTTGTGGGTTTCTTCGACATCATTATTATCCGTTTCTTAACCAGCGACGGATTTGAAAAGCTGTTTGAGATCCTGAATATCCGCGACCGGAATATCTGATTCAGAAGAAGTTTCTGGTAGGTGCTGACTGAAGTTCCCCTGCTGATACACTCCTGATCGGCCTGGTACTCGTGGACTGCCCTCAGTGACCTTTCAAAAAGGTGTATGGCCGGATTAAACCACTGAAGCGTCTTCATGAATTCGATAAAGACAATATCGGATGAATGGTTGTGATCGAGGTGGTTCTGTTCGTGCCTTATAATTTCTTTTTCTTCCTGATGCGACAGATTGCTGTTAATAAATATGTGTCCGAAAGCTGAAAAACCCGATGTGCAAAGTCCTTCAAGCCTGATAAGGTTTGATCCCCGGCTTCTTTTCCGTGCAATTAGGAAGAACAGTTCCAGCAGGTCGACTGCGAATTTTGCAAGGAAAAGCACAAGCCCGGAAACATAAACAATTGTAAGCCACTTGAAGACCGACAGTATCAGTACCGTCTTTTCAGTCATTGATCCTTCAGTGATGCTTCCGGTAATCAGGACTTCCGAAAGCACTTTTCCGAAAATGGGCAGATTAAGCGGTTTGCTTGTGTGTACCGTTATCAGGGGAAGTATCATGGCTGATAAAACCGAAATTATTATGAATGCCCTGTTCCGGCCGTGCATTGTATCGCGGTGAAGGAACATCCTGTATACAAACCAGAAAGCAGTAAGGTAGACTGCGGCTTTGGCCGAATAGATAATCAGCGGGTCCATTTTTCAGTGTTCTGTTTTTTCATTTCAGTTTCCATGATCCTCATGATCTCTCCCATCTCCCTCACCGAAATGCTCTTTTCACTGGCGAAAAAACTTACCATCTTCTCAAAGGAGTTGGAGAAATAATCCTTAACGAAATTATTCAGATGCGCCTTGGAATAGTCGCTTTTCGAAATAAGAGGATAATACTCATGTGTCCTGCCGTAAGCCTTATGAGCCACGAATCCTTTGTCCTGAAGTATTCGTACTATTGTGCTTACCGTATTGTAGGCCGGTTTCGGATCTTCGAAGTGCCCGAGAATATCCTTTACAAATCCCTTCCTGATCTTCCAGAGCACCTGCATTACCTGTTCTTCAGCACGTGTCAGTTCTCTTATGACTTCCTGTTTCATTTCTTATAAGCTTTTACTTCCTGAACCTCAATCCTGAACACTATATACAAATTTAAAACGAATAAGTTAGTTTTACAACTAACTCGTTAATTATTTTTTATGTTCGTCTTTCAATTAAAAAATAGTGTACTTTTATTTTTTTTCGGTGTTTTTAAGTATTGAGGAAATGAGTCTGGTAAAAAGAGTAGGTATTTTCAAGGATAACCTTAGGATTGCAATAAGGGCAATAAGCTCCAACAGGTTGAGGGCTATTCTTACAATGTCAATAATCGCTTTCGGTATAATGGCTCTGGTAGGGATACTGACTGCAATTGATGCAATCAAGTCGTCACTGACATCTCAGTTTACAATGATGGGAGCCAACTCTTTCACAATCTCCTCCAGGGGAATGAATGTGCAGGTGGGAAATGACAGGAGGCGTATCAGAAACCATTCTCTTATCACATACCACCAGGCCATGGAATTCAGGGAGTTGTTCACCGAACCTGCCTGGGTGTCGGTTTCATTCAATGCAACCGGTATGTCGACAGTTAAATACGGATCGGAGGAGACTAACCCGAATGTGAGCCTTATGGGTGTCGACGAGAACTATCTTGCAGTATCGGGTTATGAGGTTGAGAGAGGAAGAAATTTCAGTCCGGATGAGATACAAATGAACAGGCGTCTTGTCCTGCTTGGGTCTGAAATCGCATCTGATCTTTTTCCGGCAGGCGTAGACCCTATCGGTAAGGATGTATCCGTTGCAGGATTGAAGCTCCAGGTTGCCGGAATTCTGAAAAGCAAGGGAGCCAGCCAGTTGTCGGGCGATAATATCTGCCTGATGCCTGTTTCGGCAGCCCGGCAGTATTTTTCCCGCCCGAACATGAATTACAGCATCACTATCATGCCGATAAATCCTGTCAATCTTGACGTTATGGCAGGACAGGCCGAGGGTGTGTTCAGGATTGTCAGGAACCTCGATCCGTCGGATGAATCTGATTTCAACGTGGTAAAGAGTGATACAATCCTGAATATGCTGCTTAAAAACATTCGTTATGTCACTCTTGCTGCCACCCTTATCGGAATTGTAACCCTCTTCGGTGCCGCAGTGGGTCTGATGAATATTATGCTGGTTTCGGTAACTGAGCGTACACGCGAAATAGGAGTGAGGAAGGCTGTCGGCGCCAAACCAAAAACTATAAAGTACCAGTTTCTTTTTGAATCGATCATGATAGGACAACTGGGTGGAATTTTCGGGATAATCCTGGGGATTATTATCGGCAATGCCGTATCTTCAATGCTAAGATCCAGTTTTGTGATTCCATGGTTGTGGGTGACAATGGGGATAGTTGTGTGTTTTATTGTTGGTGTTGTATCAGGTTACGCTCCGGCAGTGAAAGCAGCCAATATAGATCCCATCAAGGCTCTCCACTACGAATAAAAAAAGCTGTCCCGTAAGGACAGCTCTTAATTTTTATAAGGTATTGTGTACTGTTATTTAACAGTTTCCATATAAGCTACCAGATCAAGAAGCTTGCAGGAATAACCCCATTCATTATCGTACCATGATACGACTTTGACAAAATTGTCATTGAGTGCTATACCGGCTTTGGCGTCAAAGATTGAGGTGCGTGCATCTCCCATGAAATCGCTCGATACAACGTCTTCTTCAGTATATCCCAGAATTCCTTTAAGAGGTCCTTCCGAAGCATCTTTCATTGCCTTCTTGATTTCCTCGTATGTGGCTGCCTTTTCAAGACGGCAGGTAAGGTCAACAACTGATACGTTGAGGGTGGGAACCCTGAAAGCCATACCAGTCAGTTTACCCTTAAGCTCGGGGATAACCTTTGTTACAGCCTTGGCTGCACCGGTTGAAGAGGGAATAATGTTGCCTGAAGCTGCGCGGCCGCCTCTCCAGTCTTTGCTCGAGGGACCGTCGACTGTCTTCTGGGTGGCTGTGGTTGAGTGTACTGTTGTCATAAGACCTTCGGCAATTCCAAAATTGTCGTGAAGAACCTTGGCTACAGGAGCAAGGCAGTTGGTGGTGCAGGAAGCGTTTGATACAAACTGCATGTCGGCCTTGTACTTCTCATTGTTGACTCCCATGACAAACATAGGGGTGTCGTCCTTTGAGGGACCTGACATTACAACGCGTTTTGCTCCGGCTTTGATATGACCCGTTGCAGCTTCTTTTGTAAGGAAAAAGCCTGTGCACTCAAGTACATACTCGGCTCCGACTTCATTCCATTTCAGGTTGGCGGGATCTTTTTCGGCTGTAACGCGGATGCTCTTACCGTTAACCACAAGCTTTCCGTCTTTTACTTCAACCGTTCCGTCGAACCTTCCATGCATGGTGTCGTACTTGAGCATGTAGGCAATGTAATTGACATCGAGGAGGTCATTTATACCAACAATTTCAATATCATTCCTCTTACAGGCAGCCCTGAAAGCCAGTCGGCCGATCCTGCCAAAGCCATTGATTCCAACTTTAATCTTTGACATAACTATATCATTAAGGGTTAATAATTTTTAAACGCACAAAGATATGGATTTTTTCCGTGCAAACGACCGGATGTTAATAATTTGCAGGAGTCCTCTTCCTTCTGAAGATATAGGATATTTTGTTGGTTTCCGGATTTAAGGGATCAATTACAACCCCGAATCTGTAACTGATAAATAATGAGAAATATATAGCTTTGTTGTCGACCGTTGCCATTATAGGGATCTTTTTTGGGTAAGCGCTGAAGGCAAGCCCGGCTTCAACGGCATGAATAAGTTTTTCTTCCTTGCTGTACTCGAAATTCAGTCCTCCCTTGGCGTAAAGCCCGGGAATCATCTTCAGTTCGCTCAGTCCTTTCGTGAACGGCGCCCTGCTGTAAATGTCGTAAGGCGGGTGCGTAATGACATCCAGCTTTTCCTCTACTATATCAAACTCGTAAGCTGAAACAGGATACAGTATCTTGTAGTAGATGGGTTTATAAAATGCAAGGGACGGTCCTCCGGAAATAAAATACCTGACCGCAACCCCTCCGAGATCTGCCTTTTTGAAAATCTCATGCTGGAAACCAAAGCTTCCTCTGAGATAAACAGGGAAATTCATCTTTCCGTAAACAAAGGTGCCTGGTGTCTGGTAATAAGGATTTGACTCCCTGTATTCCTTGGGATGCTTGATCGTGCCTGCTTCAATCTCGAAATATCTCTTGTTAAGATAGTTGATCCTCTTTGCTTCACGGAAGCTTATACCATAACCATCTGAATTGAGGAGAATCCCGAAAGACCTTTCATTTCTGAAAAAGATCTTCTGCTGCTCGTCAAGTTCACCCTGCCCGTTTACCGGAATTGCACAAAATCCAACAAGAAAAATAATAAGCAGCTTCTTCATTTCAATATGCTAACTTACAGGACCAGAACCCAGGAAACTACGATCTGTTCAGCCGATGTTCCCTGCCTGTTCGGTCTCAGCTTCAGCATATGCCGGACAAGCCTTGTTATTGCAGGCTCCGGTAAAAATAGCAGTGATAACACAGACGAACAGGATAATAGCAAACTTTTTCATAAAACCTTGCTTTTAATAAGACACAAAAGTAAAACAATCATTTAATAAACAACTTTCATGCCGTTTTATTTTGTCCGGGCAAAAATTAAGCCTTACCAATTATGGCACGATTTTGTTACATATTCTAAACATATTTTTTGCATTTTTGTTGTATCATTCACACACTCATTTTTGTGATGAAAGCACTATTAACTACAATATTATTGATTATTCTTATGAGCATTAACTCTTTTTCACAGGAGAAGCTTCCCTACAACAGCCTGTCGAAACAGGAATCGCGGGTCATTGAAGAGAAAGGGACAGAGGCTCCGTTTACTGGCAAATACACCGATCATTCCGGCCAGGGTACTTACCTTTGCAGGAAATGCGGAGCAGCCCTCTATAACTCGTCCTCCAAGTTTAAATCCGATTGCGGCTGGCCAAGCTTTGACGACGAAATCAAGGGGGCTGTCAACAGGTTTCCCGATCCTGACGGGATGAGAACGGAGATAGTATGCGCCAACTGCGGGGCCCATCTTGGCCATGTCTTTACGGGGGAACGCTTAACCTCAAAGAACATCCGCCATTGCGTAAATTCAATATCGCTCGAGTTTGTTCCCTCCGAACTGACGCCGGGAAGATACGGGACTGCAGTATTTGCAGGCGGCTGCTTCTGGGGAGTTGAATACTTCCTGCAGAAGGAACCGGGCGTAATCTCCGTTACCTCGGGATTTATGGGAGGCCATGTGAAAAATCCGTCTTACAGGGAGGTATGTACAGGCAATACCGGTCATGCTGAAGCTGTTAAGGTAATATATGATCCGGATAAGACATCCTACGAGACTCTCCTTAAGCTCTTCCTTGAGATTCACGA
Organism: Bacteroidales bacterium; assembly: GCA_034004115.1. Lineage (GTDB taxonomy): Bacteria > Bacteroidota > Bacteroidia > Bacteroidales > VadinHA17 > LD21. The sequence goes on from JAVEXG010000001.1 coordinate 8,142, forward strand.
TCCGACCCAGGTGGGTGGTCAGGGTCCCGATTTAGGCGACCAGTACCGGTCAGAGATTTTTTTCATGAACGATGAACAGAAACTGATTGCCGAAAAAAATGTCGGCATACTGAAGTCAAAGGGACTTAAAGTGGCAACAGCGATTACAAAGGCCTCAGAGTTCTGGGATGCTGAAGGATATCACCAGGACTACTATTTCAAAAACGGCAAATTGCCCTACTGCCATGGCTATACCAAAAGATTCTGAATGAAGAATCAGTCATTTATTGAAAAATGAGATACTCAATGCTTTCAATGCTGGCCGGAGCCATCGACAACAGGACAATAATGGTTTCGTCCATCATTGTCCTTTCTGTCATAATAATTACAGGCTACTTCCTTCTTCGCAGAAGGCGGAAATAAATAAACCTGGTTGCTGGTTACCAGCCTTCGCTTAAGCTACGGCCGGTAAAACCGGGTGTTTATTGCTGGTTGGCAGTTGGCAGGAGGCAGTACCGCACGCCGCGTGCCGCGTACCGCACACCGACTAACCCGCAACCAGCCTTTAGTTCATATTTTGACCCAGACGTTACCTTTCTTATTGGATTCTACAACGGAGTGAATGAACTTCATCCCCCGCACTCCGTCGTGAACGGTCGGAAACTCCCCCGGATCAAAATTCTGCCCCCTGATTGATTTGGCTGTTCCCTTATATATATTGGCCAGAGCCTCATAAATACCTTCGGGATGTCCCGACGGCATTGTATGACTGGCTTCGGCAAGCTTTTCATTGTAACCGTGAGCAGGCTTGTATATCCTTGTAGGTTCAGTGTCGCTCAGCATGTAAAGGTAATTGGGATTCTCCTGCCCCCATTTCAGGCTTGCCTTCGATCCGTAAATGGCAAGGGTTAATCCATTTTCCTCTCCGCCGCATACCTGGCTTGCCCTTATTACTCCCTTAAGGTTCTTTCCGAACCTGAGGAGGACGGTACCGTCGAGGTCGAGACTGACATCATCCTTTACACTGCTCAGGTCGGATAGGATTTCCTTAATTTCCAGTCCTGTAGTATATTCGATGAGATTAAAGGCATGTACCCCTATGTCACCCATGCAGCTGCTGACTCCCGCATGCTTCGGATCGAGCCTCCACACTCCCGTGATCCTGCTCTCCGTTCCGTGAATTATCGAGTTGATCCATCCCTGGTAATACTGGGCATCAATACGCTGGATGGTTCCCAGAACTCCTGAGGCCACAAGGTCCCTCATCTGCCGTACCATCGGATATCCTGTATACGTGTGAGTAAGAGCAAATGTGAGCCCGGTTTTGGCAACTTGTCTTTCCAGTTCAACAGCTTCCTCAACTGTCATTGTCATAGGCTTCTCGCATACCAGGTGGAACCCGTAACGAAGGAGCTTTGTTGCGAACGGAAAATGAAGCGCATTGGGTGTTACTATCGATACGCTCTGCATCCGTTTGTCGGCTGGTAATTTAAGCTCGGATTCTATCATGGCATCGACGCTCTCATAGCAGCGGCTCAGGTCGATTCCCTCCATTGCGGCAAACTCCTTGCTGCGTTCATAATTTGCATCAAATACACCGCAAACAAGTTCGAAATCGTTGCAAATACGTGAGGCTCTGCGATGGGCATCCCCTATGAATGCCCCGAAACCGCCTCCGATCATACCCATTCTGATCTTCTTCATAATTTTATTTTTTATTTGATTCTTGTCTCTTATTTTGATTTATTTTCAAATCCTATTTATCAAATGCGGAATCAAAGGCGATATTCGAAGCAGGAAAGTCAACTGACCTAACAAACTGGCAGGCCTCCATTGCTCCATGCTCCCGGTCCATTCCGCTGTCTTCCCATTCTATCGAGAGGGGACCGTCATATCCTATCCTGTTCAATGCCCTGATTATCTCTTCGAAATTTATATTTCCCCGGCCGGGGCTCCTGAAATCCCAGTAGCGGCCCTTGGTACCGAATTCTGTATGGCCGCCGAAGACTCCCGCTTCAGCAGGTCCGTCCGACCAGCCTGCATCCTTCATGTGAACATGAAATATCCTGTCGCTGAATGCGTAGATGAATTCCACATAGTCAACCCCCTGGTATCCGAAATGAGACGGATCATAATTGAATCCGAATGCGGGGTGGTTCTTAAGTGCGGCAAGCGCTTTCCTGGCTGATGCGATATCGAAAGCTATTTCTGTCGGGTGAACCTCAAGCGCAAATCTTACCCCCATCTCCTTGTAGGCATCAAGTATGGGCTTCCATCTTCTGGCAAACTCCCTGAAGCCGTCGTCTATCATTTTAGGAAGGTTCGGAGGGAAAGAGTATGCAAGGTGCCATATCGGACTCCCGGTGAAACCGTTTACTATTGAAACTCCAAGCCTGAGGGCGGCCTCGCCTGTCTTTACCATCTCGGCTGCAGCCCGCTTTCTGACTCCTTCAGGATCACCATTACCCCAGACATAATCCGGAACTATTGCCTTGTGTCTTTCGTCAATCCGGTCCGCAACGGCCTGCCCAACCAGATGATTCGATATCGAAAAGACCTTAAGCCCGTATTTATCCAGAAGTTTTCTTTTTGCCTTGCAATAGGCATCCGTTGCCTTGTCGACTTCAAAATGATCGCCCCAGCATGCAAGCTCAAGTCCGTCATATCCGAACGACTTCGCCTTTTTACAAACTGTTTCAAATGGTAAATCTGCCCACTGGCCCGTGAAGAGTGTAACTGGTCTGCTCATATCTGTTGTATTTTAAACTTATGAAATTTCAGGTGGATGGATACATGTTGCTAATATAGTAAATTCATTTGCATCAGTTCCACCCATTGGGTGAGAATTTGTTTACTTTGCGTATAATCTGAAGCTTAATATCATGAATGTCAATACCAGCTTTCTTCTTCAAAGGAGAACAATAAGAAAATATAAAAGCGAAGATGTCACCGACGATCTGCTAAATGACATCATCAATGAGGGATGCAGGACTTCCACAACCGGAAATATGCAGGTTTACAGCATTATAGTAACCCGCGACAGCCAGATCAGGCAGCAGCTGCTTCCCCTTCACTTCAATCAGCCTATGGTAACCGAAGCCCCGGTTGTCCTGACTTTCTGCGCCGATTTCAACAGGTTTAATAAGTGGTGCGTGCTGAACGATGCCAGACCGGGTTATGACAACTTCCTTTCGTTCATGACTGCAGCCATCGATGCCCTTCTGGTGGCCCAGACAATCTGTATTTCAGCGGAAGCCAGGGGATTGGGTATCTGTTATCTCGGCACCACAACCTATATGGCTCACAAGATAACCGAGGTGCTGCGACTGCCGTTGGGGGTGGTTCCGGTTACAACAGTTACCCTTGGCTGGCCTGCTGCTTATCCCGAACAGCCCGACAGACTGCCTGCCGGGGCAATCGTCCACAGGGAGGTTTATTCCGATTATACCGATCAGGAGATCCGTGATTACTATTCTGCAAAGGAAGCCAGAGAAGAATCAGCTCAGTTTGTCAGGGAGAATGACAAAACTACACTGGCTCAGGTTTTTACAGATGTGAGGTATAAAAAGGAGGATAACGTCTACTTCTCCGGTATTTTGCTGCAGGTATTGAAGGATCAGGGATTTATGAATCAGTAGCTGAAAGCTGCCAATTCGCACATCCTTAGTTCTTTAACCCCTCTTAAGGGGGCAGGGGGGTGAAAAATGGCAGGAGTTGAAGAAATAAAGAATTTCAATAATCATGATGTGTATAAAGGTTAGGAGTTGCCCTGACTTTATCTGAAAGGAATATCCAGAGACTTTGCTACTTCCTCCAGGTCCTTTTCAATTGCCGGGACAAGCTCTATACCTTCGGCACTTATCCTGAGCTCAGCTTCCCGTTCCGGATCTCCGGGTATCAGAACTTTTTCCTGGCCCTGTGCAGGTAAGGCGGAACGGAATGTTTCAATCCATTCGTCCATCTTTGCCTTGAAGGCATCTGCAGGCTGAAAGGCATCAATCCTCATTGCTCCGAAGAAATGCCCGGTTCCCTCGCCAACTTTTTTGTCGAGTAGCGGCAGATAGGCAACGCTTGGAGGAACGAAGGGACCGAAGTTGGCTCCGCTGAATACGGCGGAGAAGATGTCAACGAGCGATGAGAGACAATATCCCTTGTGGCTCCCGTGAACCCTGTCGCCTCCGAGAGTAAGCATCGAACCTCCCGATTTAAGTATCGAAGGATCATCTGAAGGAAAGCCGTTCTTGTCCTGGACAAACCCGAACGGCACTTTTTCGTCTTTCTTCTCGGCAACGGCCAGTTTCCCTCTCGCAATGGGTGTTGTTGCAAAGTCAGCAACTAGCGGAGGCTGTTTTCCTGCAGGTATTGCCACAGCAATGGGGTTGGTGCCCATCATCCTGCTCACGGAAAATGTAGGAGAAACCAGCGGATTGGCGTTTGTCAGGCAGATACCTGTCATATCATGTTCGAGCGCCATCATTGCATAATATCCGGCTATGCCGAAGTGATTTGAGTTACGCGCGGCCACCCATCCGGTGCCTGCAAAACGGGCTTTCTCGATTGCAATTTCCATCGATCTGCGGGCAGTAATCATGCCAATGGCATTATCCCCGTCGACTACCGCCGTGCTGGGTGATTCATGAACGATCCTGATCTGAGGCCTGACATTGATCCTTCCTGCCTTCCACAGTTCATAATAATCCTTTATCCTTATCATCCCGTGTGAGGCATGTCCCCTGAGCTCGGCTGCAAGAAAAACACCGGCAATGATTAGGGCATCGGTTTCACTGCATCCCATCCTTATGAAAACCGACTTTGTGAAATCAAACAGAAAATCCCTTGTGTACATGAGAATTTTTGTTGGTTGGTATTAGGTCCTTTGGTTCGGAATTGATATTGTTTTTCAATAAATAGTTATCGAATTACAATAAAATATTATCGTTTTACAATAAATATTTGTTGTTTTCCAGGACTCACCTTTGAGTCCGTTTCAGAGCTGATGGCAGGCACTGACCTTTCAGACCTTTCTGTTGAGATGTCCTGCGCTGGCCTGTTGTGATGGTGTTATTGTCAGATCATTTATACAGACATGTTCCGGCAGGGTTGCGCAGAAATAAATCACTTCTGCGATGTCCTCTGCAGTCAGTGCCTTAACTCCCTTGTAAACAGCATCGGCCTTTTCCCTGTCGCCCTTGAACCTGACGATTGAGAATTCCGTTTCAGCCATCCCCGGGGCAATGTTGGTAACCTTTATGCCATGTTTCAGCAGATCGATCCGCATTGCTTTTGAGAGTGCGTCGACTGCGTGCTTTGAGGCGCAGTAAACGTTTCCGTTCTCATAAACCTCCTTTCCTGCAATTGATGATATGTTGAATATGTGTCCTCCGCCACGTGCAACCATCAGCGGCGAAACAGTCCTGGTGATGTAAAGGAGTCCCTTCACGTTGGTGTCGATCATCCGGTCCCAGTCATTGGTGTCACCGTCGTCAATGTGTGAAAGTCCGACGGCAAGTCCGGCATTGTTAACCAGAATGTCAATGTTTTTCCATTCAGGGGGAAGATTTTCAACGGCCGATTTAACCGCAGCAAGGTCTCTGACATCGAAATTCAGCGTCAGAACTTCAGTACCCGTAAGAGTAAGCTCTTTTTCAAGCTCCAGCAGTCTTTCTCTTCTACGGCCTGTGATAATTATCCTGTATCCGTTTTCAGCAAATTTCGCCGCAATGGCGCGGCCGAATCCGGCTGTGGCACCGGTTACCATTATGGTCTTTTCCATTGAACTGTTTAGCTATTGTTGCGGGTAAAAGTATAAATAATATTTGTACTTATATTTGCGGTCAATATTTATTCAATGACGGAAAGACACGACAGGGAGATCACTGAAAAGGAGGGGATAGGCGGAATGTTCGACTCCATTGCATGGCGCTATGATTTTTTGAACCATCTGCTGTCGTTCGGGATCGACAAGCGCTGGAGGAAAAGGGCGATAAAGGAAATATCAGGGAACTTCAGGAATCCGGAAATCCTGGATGTGGCAACCGGTACGGGCGATCTTGCAATTGAAGCTGCAGGAATAAACCCCATGAAAATTACCGGTATCGATATCTCCGAAAACATGCTGCAGATAGGTAAAAGAAAGGTAGCAGAGAAAAACCTGGAGAATCTGATTGATTTTGTCAGGTGCGAATCGGAAAATATCTGTTTTGATGACGAAACTTTTGATGTTGCCATGGTGGCATTCGGCGTCAGGAATTTCACTGACCCTGTAAGGGGACTGTCGGAAATGAGAAGGGTCCTCCGAAGAAACGGGATGGTCGTTGTGCTTGAATTCTCCCGTCCCGACGGAACTATTTTTAAACATCTTTATAACATCTATTTCGGCCATGTGCTTCCCTTTGTCGGATCGCTCTTTTCAAAACATAGGAAGGCTTATACATATCTTAATGAATCAGTTATGAGGTTTGCTGAAAAGGAAAAATTCATAAGCATGATGACCTCCGCCGGATTTTCGGATATCAGCCAGACAAGAATGACAGGCGGAATAGCTTCCATTTATACCGGCGTCAGAAAGTAAAAACAATATTCGGCAGCCAATCAAGTTATATAAATCAGGTACCTCCTTGTCCCTTCCCGGCCAACGGTCCGACCATAATGCCGGTAAAGGGTTGAAGGATATTTGATTAATCAAATCACTGCAACCGGAAAGTTGAGAAAAGGATCCTTATATTTAATTCTTGCAGGATTGTTCCTCCTGTTTTCTGCTGATGTATTCTGTCAGAAACAGAAACCCAAAAACGATTCATGGTACGACGATAAGCCGCTTCATTTTGGCTTCAGCCTTGGGGTCAACCTGATGGATTTCGATATAACTCCTTCTCAAACCTATCTTGAGCAGGATGGATATTTCCCGGAGGTAAGCGTTCTGAATCCCGGAATAAACATTCAGGTTGTGACAGATTTCCGGCCGGCAAAATACATAGATCTGCGATTTCTTCCCGGCGTTTCATTCGGACAAAGAAGTGTTCAGTATTATGATTTTAAAGACGATACGGAACCCATAAATGAAGAGATAGGAGAAATCCAACGACTTCAATCCTCATTCCTTGAATTTCCCCTCCTTGTGAAGCTTAAGGGCGACAGGCTGAACAATGTAAGGCCATATGTAATAGGAGGACTTAATTACAGGTACGATCTTGCCGGTAAAAAAGAGTATCCGGAAAGCGAAAATATATATCTGAGACTGAAAAGATCCGATCTGTACTATGAAGCGGGAGCCGGCCTCGATTTTTACCTGCCGTTTTTCAAACTGTCAGTTGAAATTAAGACATCAAGAGGATTGAGAGATGTCCTTTGGCATGACGTTGGAGTTAGCGGTAAAACACAGTATGTTAATTCAATTGAAAAAATGCAGTCGCGAATCTGGGTCGTTTCATTTCATTTTGAATAGTACTCAATGTCAAGGATTGTCAGGCTCAATATAAGCCCTGAAACCGCCGCAGATCAATCGCTGGTCCGTAAACTGGCAGGTTCGGTTGCCGGAATTCCCCCGTCCGGGATTTCTCAGCTCAGAATAATCAGAAGATCGGTCGATGCACGTAAAAGAAACATAATTGTTAACCTCGAGATCGAGGTTTTTGCATCAGACGACCAGCCGGCTCCGGCAATTCAGCCTTATGTTCCGCAGGATGTAACGGCTAAGAGAGAGGTTATTGTTGTGGGAGCAGGTCCGGCTGGTCTTTTTGCAGCGCTCAGGCTTATTGAGCTGGGGATACGTCCCGTCATCCTGGAACGGGGAAAGGATGTCTCAGCAAGAAAAAAGGATATCGCCCTGATAAGCCGTGAGCACAGGGTCGATCCCGACAGCAATTACTGCTTCGGAGAAGGCGGTGCCGGCACTTTTTCAGACGGCAAGCTTTACACGCGGTCAAAAAAGAGGGGAGATAACAGGAGGGTACTGGAATTGCTGTGCATTCACGGGGCAAATGAAAATATCCTGTATGAGGCCCATCCGCACCTGGGAACTGATAAACTCCCGGGGATCATCACCGGAATCAGAAAGACGATAACCGAAGCCGGAGGGGTATTCCTTTTCGGGAAAAGAGTAAGCGACATTATTGTTGAGGGTAATAAGGTTAAAGGTGTTGTGACCTCGGGAAATGATAGATTCCTCTCTCCATTCGTTATTCTGGCAACCGGACACTCATCAAGGGATATTTACTCTCTGTGCATTAGCAGGGGCATAAAACTTGAGCCTAAATCGTTCGCCATGGGCGTGAGGGTTGAACATCCCCAGGCACTGATCGACAGGATCCAGTACCATGGGAAGGAAAGAGGCAAATTCCTGCCGGCGGCTACTTACAATCTGGTTAAACAGGTTGATGACAGAGGCGTGTATTCGTTCTGCATGTGTCCGGGAGGATTCATCGTACCTGCAGCAACCTCGCCCGAAGAGGTTGTTGTAAACGGAATGTCTCCCTCCACCAGGAACTCTCCTTATGCAAATTCGGGCATCGTAGTGGAAATCAGACCGGAGGACCTTAAAGATTATGCACGGTTTGATGTTCTTGCCGGACTTGAATTCCAGAAGGACTTTGAAAAACTTAACTGGGAACAGGCGGACAGAACACAATCAGCCCCGGCACAACGGATTACCGATTTCCTTACTGGAAAAACTTCAGCAACATTGCCTGCTGTCTCATATTTCCCCGGTGTAATATCATCTCCGCTTCATGAATGGATCCCGCCTACGATCGGAGACAGACTAAAGGCCGGCTTTGGCTTTTTCGGATCTGTCATGAGGGGCTTCCTTACAGAAGAGGCAGTAATAACAGGTGTTGAGTCGAGGACTTCATCTCCGGTCAGGATCCCCAGAGATCCTGTTACATTGGAGCATACAGTTGTCTCTGGGCTCTACCCATGCGGAGAAGGATCAGGTTATGCCGGAGGGATAGTGTCGTCGGCAGTCGACGGTATGAATAGTGCAGAGGCAGTCGCATCCTTGGTGAAATGATGCAGGGGAGCCAGCCCCGGGAACTCATTTTCTTCTTCTTGCAAATTCCGAGAGAACTACTGAAACGGCCATCCCGACATTGAGAGATTCAACTCCGTGGTCCGATACTGAAAACCCTGGTATGAATAATCTTTTTGTAATGAAGGGAGCCAGGCTTCCGGATATTCCCTTTGACTCGTTGCCGAACACGATTATTCCCCTTTCGTCAAGCTCCGATGTATAAATTGATTCTCCCTCCAGAAAGGTTCCGTAAACAGGCATACCCGCCTTTTTCGCTTCCCCAAGAATGAAGTCAAGCTCCGAATACAGGACCTCAACATTCAGGATTGCCCCCATTGAAGCCTGGATCACCTTCGGATTGTAAACATCAACCGAACCGGAAGAGCAGATAATATTTCGTATTCCAAACCAGGCCGCGGCCCTTATTATTGTTCCGAGATTACCCGGATCCTGCACTGATTCAAGAGCTATGCTCAATCCCTGCATGCTGCCGGCGGAAAATAAAGGCGGATCAGGCATATTTACTACTGCCAGTGCATTGTGTGGGGTGGTCAGACTGCTGATCCTTTTCAGTTCTTCATAGGAGGCTGGCACTATTTCACCTATAAGGGCTCTGTCGCCCTGCCCCAGGGTTGAGATGAATTCCGGTTTGGCAACAAGAAGGCTAAGCTTTTGACCGGCAGCAAGGTATTCCCTTACCAGTTTATCCCCTTCAATTGCAAAAAGCTTTTCCTCTTCCCTTACCTTCTTTTTCTGAAGCGACTGAATGTACTTTATTGTAATTCTGCTTACCATCCCTGAATAGTTTTGTGTTTCCGCAGGTACGATATTTGTGGAAACTAATTATGTCTGTGCCCGATAATAGTTGTTTTCTATTATATATATATTTGCTTCAGGCTTTGATTTGCAAATTTTGAAAAAAACCGGTTCAAATAAAAATATATTACACCAGGGGAAAATATTTTTCCTGTTTCTCCTTGTGCCCCTCATCTTTTCATGCAATCCGACCAAATATGTTCCGCAGGACGAGACCCTTCTCAACAGTAATTTCATCGAGATCGGCAAGGAGGGATTGAATAAGACTGACCTTTCTCCCTATATCAAACAAAAGCCAAACAAAAAGATCTTTGGAGCCCGGTTCCATTTGTGGCTGTTCAACCTTTCCAACATCGAAAAGACGAAATGGCCTCACGGGTGGCTCAGGCGGATAGGGGAGGAACCTGTCATTTTCGACAGTTTTTCAAAGGACCAGAGCAGGCAGCAGCTTGAGGATTTCATCGCTTCCAAGGGCTACTTCGACAGCGATGTTACAGATTCGGTTATGACGCAGAAGAGAAAGTCGGATGTCTTTTATAATGTTAACCTGAAATCACCCTATACAATCAGGAATATATTCCATGAGATTGACGACACCACAATCAGGGCGCTGTTCAATTTCGATTCGGTGTCGTGTCTCATTCAGAGAGGCAAGCCTTATGATGTCGACGTCCTTCAGGCCGAGCGGACCCGTCTCGAGCGTTATGTAAAAAACCATGGGTTTTACGGATTCTCTGCCGATCATATTTCTTTCAGGGTCGACAGCACGATAGGCAACAGGCAGGTCAATCTGTTTTATGAGGTCAGGAAAGCACAACGGATTGATCAGTATAACAGGATAACCCTTGGTCCTCATCAGGTCTATCAGATCAAAAATGTCTATATTCATCCTGAATACATTCAGAAATCGGTGATGGAAGAGGGTGAATCTTATGCGGGACGCCTTGATACAACATTCTACCAGGGCTTCTACTTCATTACGGAAGGTTCCAAACCTGCAGTCAGGCACGATCTGATACTCAAATCCCTTTATCTCAAGCCGGGTTCCAACTATAATCTTGTCGATGTTGAGCAAACCCAGAGTCATCTTCTGACTTTGAAGACTTACCGCCTTGTAAATATATTTTTCAGCGATACTGATCCTCCTGAAGAGAACCCGGGGCAGTCAATGTATCTTAACTGCCATATTCAGCTTACCCTGCTAAGCCAGCAATCGTTCAATGTTGAACTTGAAGGTACAAATACGGCCGGTAATTTCGGGGGCGCCCTGAACCTGGTTTACCAGCACAAGAATCTGTTTCGCGGCGCAGAGCAGTTCAACCTGAAGCTCAAAGGCGCCTTTGAGGCAATGTCGCAGCCAAATACAAAACTCAGAAGCACCCAGGAATATGGAGTGGAAACCTCACTGAGGCTTCCCAGGTTCCTTATGCCCGTTATTAATCCGGAGGAGTTCATAAAAACCAAGAATCCGACAACCACTTTACTGGCCGCATATAACTATCAGGATCTCAGTTTCTTCACAAGGACAATGGCCAACGCCACCTTCGGTTACAGCTGGACGGCCCGGGACTACGGGACACATATTGCGAATCCCTTTCAGCTTAACCTTGTGAATATGATGAAAATTGATACGAGCTTCCAGAAGCTGATCAATGTTTCGTCATACCTCTCAAATAGTTACAAGGATGTACTAATCCTTGGCGGCAACTATTCCTTTATCTTCAACAATCAGAAGATCCAGAAATCGAGGGATTACCTCTTTTTTAGGGTGAATGCCGAGGCTGCCGGGAACATGCTTTCTGCGGCAGGAAAACTGGCCGGGGCTCAGAAAAAGAATGATTACTACAATTTCCTGGGGCAGCCTTATGCCCAGTATGTACGTCTCGATGCCGACGTAAGATACAATGTGATTATAAATGATATCAGCTCGGTTGTGTACAGGGCTTTCACAGGTGTAGGGATCCCCTACGGCAACTCGAGGGCAATACCCTTCGAGAAACAGTATTTCGGGGGAGGCGCCAACGGTATCAGGGCATGGCAGGTGCGTTCCCTTGGTCCCGGTTCCTATGATGTTCCGGATACAATCAATTTCATAAACCAGACTGCGGATATTAAGCTTGAAGCTAACGTGGAGTACAGGTTTAAACTGTTCTGGGTTCTTGAAGGCGCTCTGTTTATGGATGCCGGCAATATCTGGACCTTCAATGATGATGCCTCCCGTCAGGGTGCCAGATTCAGATTCAACAAGTTCATCGACGATATGGCGGTGGGTACAGGAACCGGATTCAGGTTCGATTTCAGCTTCGTTACTGCCAGGATTGATATGGGAGTCAAGCTGCGTGACCCGGCTATCAATGCTGGCTCCAAGTGGATACTGGCCTCCAGGCGATTCGACTTCGGCGACGATATTACATTCGTGCTGGGTATAGGATATCCCTTCTGAAATAAATTCCCTTTTTCTTACACATTTTTTCCCTTGTTATTTTCACCTGGCCCCCGGATTTAATATATTGCACCCGGTCTCGCTTGCTATTAAATTATATGGATGCGTTCAGGGAATTTTTCAGGGACTGGTTTGGCTATTCCAGGAGAGAAAGAAGGTCAACCTTCATTCTTCTCATTTCTATTGTTGTAATAACGGGAATAAGATATCTCTTTCCAATCCATGAAATGACGGTCCGGGAGCTGCCGGTTTCTCAGGAGTGGCTTTCATCAGACAGCACTGAGGTATATCTGGCGGCATATAGGACAACTGCCTCACGACCAGTGCAGGAACAGGCACGGCGCGCACCTGTCCGACCCAGGCAACTGGATCTCAATACCTGCGACTCGGTATCGCTGGAAGCCCTTCCGGGAATAGGCCCGGTACTGGCGGCACGTATAATCAGGTTCAGGAAACTAATTGGCGGATATGCTTACGTTGATCAGCTCAGGGAAGTTTACGGACTTCCTGAAGAGACTTTCGTGCTTATCTCGGGCAGGGTAACGGCCGACTCTCTTGATGTTACTAGGATCAGGATTAATTCAGCCGGCTACGGCGACCTTATCAGGCATCCCTATTTCAAGAAGAACGAGGTGCCTGCTATATTGAAGTACAGGGAGTTAAGTGGCAGGATCAATGGAACGGGCGAGCTTGTCGGCAATGGTGTCATCTCCGCGGAGACTGCACGCAAGCTTAGTCCTTATCTGGCATTTGACTGATAATTTAACCAATTTTTAACACCTTTTTTATTTGGCATCAATGAATATAAACCGTACCTTTAATAAGTCATGGTTTTTATCTGATACTGCATGCAAAGCGTTATTATGTCAAATAATTTAAATCAAATAAAATGATAAAATTGTCGCCTTAATATTTTGAAAAGATTTTTAATGTGTCTAAATTTGCGCCTCGTTTTAAACTGAATTAAAATTATGATCATTGTACCAGTAAAAGAAGGCGAAAATATTGAGAGAGCTCTCAAGAAGTTCAAGCGGAAATTTGAAAAAACAGGTGTGATCCGTGAACTGCGCTCGCGTCAGGCTTTCATCAAACCTTCAGTACGCAAAAGGGAAGAGTTAAAGAAGGCACAGTATGTCCAGAAGTTGCAGGAGAGCGAAGAGTAATACGCCGTCCTGTTCCTTTTTTTAACAATAACATATAAGGGGGTTCCTTTATGGATCATAAGGAATCGTTCTTACAGTTCCTGAAAATCGAGAAGCGGTACTCGCCGCACACTGTAAGATCCTATTTAAACGATCTTGATCAGTTCGATAATTACCTTAGGCTGCAAAACCAGTCAGGGAATACGGATGATCTCACTTCCCATGATGTAAGGTCATGGATTGTATCTCTTATAGGAGACGGGTATTCCCCTTCCAGTATTCACAGGAAAATTTCGTCGCTCAGAGTCTTTTACAAGTTTCTGAGGAAGGAGGGTCTGGCAACAGGCGATCCCCTTGAAAAAGTTGTCCTTCCAAAGACAGCAAAGAGGCTGCCTGTTTTTGTAGAGGAGAAGGCTCTCGACAAGCTGCTTGACGACTGTCAGTTCGAAGATGGATTTAAAGGGATAAAGGACAGGGCAATTATCGAGATGCTCTATTTCACGGGGATGAGAAGGGCGGAACTGACAGGTCTTAAAATATCCGACGTCGATCTGACATCTGCATCTGTGAGGGTGACAGGTAAAAGAAACAAGCAGCGGATCATCCCGCTGATTGGTCATTTCGCAGTGAAGCTGGCTGATTATTCAAGGGCTCGTGATGTTGAGTTTCCGGATATGCCTTCTGAATGGTTTTTTGTTGATGACCGGGGGAACAAGTTGTATGATAAATACGTTTATAATACAGTGAGGAAATACCTGGCAATGGTAACTACAATCGAGAAGAAAAGCCCCCATGTGCTCAGGCACACTTTTGCCACCCATATGCTTAACCACGGGGCGGACCTGAATTCAATCAAGGAATTCCTGGGTCATGCCAATCTTTCAGCTACTCAGATTTATACGCATAATTCATTTGAGAAACTCAGGAGAATATATAAACAGGCTCATCCAAGAGCTTAATTATTAATTAATTAAACAGGAGGGACCATCATGAACATTCAGATTCACTCAGTGCGGTTTGATGCCGATAAGAAACTAATTGATTTTGTTCACCAGAAACTGGATAAACTTATCCAGATAGGTGATGGAATTGTTAATGCTGAAGTGTACCTGAGGCTTGATAAGGATCAGGAGCGTAAGAATAAAATTACGGAAATCAAGCTTGATCTGAGGGGAGCACCCATGTTTGCCAAAAAGCAAAGCAAGACTTTCGAGGAGGCTACCGACCAGGCTATTGATGCTCTTAAGAAGCAGATTACCAAATACAATCAGAAGAAGAGAGGAGCATAGTTTAGGTCGGTTCAAAAAAAAAATCGATAATTTTGATAAATGAAATTTAAATTCATACATTTGCAAACCGATTTTGGAGGGTATGTAATGGCCTGTCGGGACGTTCTTTAAATTGCCGATGTAGCTCAGTTGGCCAGAGCAGCTGATTTGTAATCCGCAGGTCGGGGGTTCGAATCCCTTCATCGGCTCTTGAAAGAGTTGCATTTGTATGTCTTGGGAGATATACTCTGTTTAAGGGGAGATACCAAAGTGGCCAACTGGGGCAGACTGTAAATCTGCTGGCTGATGCCTTCGTAGGTTCGAATCCTGCTCTCCCCACTTAAACGGAGAAACCGCATCTAGTACAGATTGTATTGTACTGATATGGAACTCTGCAGATGATATTAAGCGGGAGTAGCTCAGTTGGTAGAGCATTAGCCTTCCAAGCTAAGGGTCGCGGTTTCGAGTACCGTCTCCCGCTCACTTTTTTGAGGCCAGAGTAGCTCAGGGGTAGAGCACTTCCTTGGTAAGGAAGGGGTCGGGGGTTCAATTCCCCCCTCCGGCTCAACGAAACAATGATGACAAAACTGATATAAATAAACTTAAATTTAATAAGCTTGGAGTTATGGCAAAAGAAAAATTTGACAGGTCGAAACCGCACGTGAACATTGGTACTATCGGTCATATTGACCATGGTAAGACCACCCTGACCGCAGCAATCACAATGGTGCTTGCTAAAAGAGGTCTCTCTGAAATAAGGGATTTTGACTCAATTGATAATGCTCCTGAAGAAAAGGAAAGGGGTATTACAATCAATACTTCTCACGTTGAATACCAGACGGCAACCCGCCATTATGCACACGTTGACTGCCCAGGTCACGCTGACTATATCAAAAACATGGTTACAGGTGCTGCCCAGATGGACGGCGCTATTCTTGTTGTTGCAGCAACCGACGGTCCAATGCCTCAGACTCGTGAACATATCCTTCTTGCCCGCCAGGTTAACGTTCCCCAGGTTCTTGTTTTCATGAATAAGGTTGATATGGTTGATGATGAAGAACTTCTCGACCTTGTTGAAATGGAAGTACGCGACCTTCTGAATTTCTATAAATTTGATGGTGACAATGCACCTGTTATCCGCGGCTCCGCTCTCGGCGCAATGAACGGCGAAGCCAAATGGGAAGACAAGGTAATGGAACTGATGGATGCAGTCGATTCATTTATCCCGGTACCACCCAGGGAAAACCAGAAACCATTCCTTATGCCGGTTGAGGATATCTTCTCAATCACCGGTCGCGGTACAGTTGCTACAGGCCGTATCGAAACAGGCGTGGTCCTTACAGGTGATGAACTCGAAATAGTCGGACTCGGCGCTGAAAAACGCAAAACAGTCTGTACTGGTGTTGAGATGTTCCGCAAAATCCTCGACAGGGGTGAAGCAGGCGACAACGTCGGACTCCTTCTCAGAGGCGTTGACAAGAAAGAAATAAAGAGGGGTCATGTGCTTGCAAAACCGGGTACAATCACACCTCATACAAAATTCAAGACTGAAATTTATGTTCTGAAGAAAGAAGAGGGCGGACGCCATACTCCGTTCCATAACAAGTATCGCCCGCAGTTCTATATCAGGACCCTCGACATCACTGGCGAGATCATCCTTCCGGAAGGCAGGGAAATGGTAATGCCGGGTGACAACGTGACAATCACAGTTGAGCTCATCTACCCCGTCGCTATCAACGTTGGCCTCCGTTTCGCAATCCGCGAAGGCGGAAGAACAGTCGGTGCAGGTGCCGTAACAGAAATTTTGGAATAAGAGTTTTGGATATATCAGTGCAGCATCATTCTCGTAATGATGCTGCTTTGTCCCACACGGGTGTAGCTCAGTTGGTAGAGCACTGGTCTCCAAAACCAGGTGTCGGGAGTTCGAGTCTCTCCTCCCGTGCTAATTAAAATGTTAAAATGAATATTAAAGGTTATTTCGCGGAATCTTATACTGAACTGGTCCACAAGGTTACCTGGCCAACCTGGAGCGAATTGCAGAACAGCGGTGTGCTCGTACTGGTGGCAACTCTCATTATAGCCATTATTGTGGCTCTTATGGACCTTGGATTCAGTAAAGTTATGGAATTCATTTACAGTTTGTTATATTAAATCAAGAGGTCAATCCCGATGAGCGAGAATATTAAGAAGTGGTATGTACTTCGTGCTATTGGAGGGAAGGAAAAAAAGGTTAAGGAGTATATAGACAATGAAGTGGCCCGCCTTAAACTTGAAGAATTTGTCTCTCAGGTACTGATCCCGACTGAAAAAGTATACCAGATACGTTCAGGGAAAAAAATCAGCAAGGAAAGGACTTTTTTCCCCGGTTATGTATTGGTTGAAGCTGTCCTTACAGGTGAAATCCCTCACCTTCTGAGAAATATTCCAAATGTCATTGGTTTCCTTGGCTCACAGGACGGAGAACCGGTGCCCCTCAGAAAACCTGAAATAAACAGGATTCTGGGGAAAGTGGATGAACTGAATGCTAGCGATGAGGAACTGAACGTTCCGTTCTTCGTCGGAGAATCCGTGAAGGTAATCGACGGACCATTCAACAGCTTCACAGGTATCATCGAGGAGGTAAACGATGAAAAGAAAAAACTCAAGGTAATGGTGAAAATCTTTGGAAGAAAAACACCCCTTGAACTTAGTTTTATGCAGGTAGAAAAGGAAAATTAACTGAAGATATTGACGGTCATGATATTTATAATGCTTCCTGAATGACCGCCAAGCTTTCGCAATAAACAAGCAAATTTTAAATTATGGCAAAAGAAGTTGCTGGAATTATCAAGTTACAGATTCGTGGCGGAGCAGCTAATCCATCCCCACCAGTCGGACCCGCACTGGGCTCCAAGGGTGTGAATATAATGGATTTCTGCAAGCAATTCAATGCCAGGACCCAGGATAAAGCTGGAAAAGTGATACCGGTCGTTATTACGGTTTATGCCGACAAATCATTTGATTTCGTCACAAAAACCCCGCCGGTCGCAGTTCAGCTTCTCGAGGTTGCCAAATCCAAAAAAGGTTCAAAGGAACCCAACAGGGATAAGGTGGCATCCGTATCATGGGACCAGGTCAAAACAATTGCTGAGGAAAAGATGGAAGACTTGAACTGTTTTACAATCGAGTCGGCCATGAAGATGGTAGCTGGTACCGCCAGGAGTATGGGAATCGCTGTTAAAGGCGCCCCAGGTAAATAATTAATAAGTAGAAAAAATGACTAAACTTACCAAAAACCAGAAGCTTTCCGAAAGTAAGATAGACAGGGAAAAGCTTTATACGTTGACAGAGGCATCGGCACTGGTTAAAGGAATAACCACTACCAAATTCGATGCTTCCATCGACCTGGATGTAAGGTTAGGTATCGATCCTAGAAAATCAAACCAGATGGTCCGCGGCGTTGTTTCCCTTCCTCACGGAACGGGTAAACAGACACGCGTTCTTGTACTCTGCTCTCCCGACAGGGAAGCTGAAGCACAAGCCGCCGGAGCTGACTATGTGGGCCTTGACGATTATATTGAAAAAATCAAGGCAGGTTGGACAGATATTGACGTTATCATAACCATGCCATCCGTGATGGGCAAAGTCGGTCAGTTAGGTCGAATACTCGGTCCGAGAGGACTGATGCCGAACCCAAAAAGCGGAACTGTCACCATGGAAATTGGCAAGGCTGTTAAAGAAGTGAAGCAGGGTAAGATTGATTTCAAAGTAGACAAAAGCGGAATCATTCATACCTCTATCGGAAAAGTCTCTTTCGAGCCACAACAGATCGTCGAGAACGCCAGGGAGTTTATCCATATGGTAAACAAACTGAAACCGGCTGCAGCAAAGGGTACATATATTAAAAGCGTGTTCCTTTCAAGCACAATGAGCCCGGGGATTAAAGTCGATCCTAAAGGTCTTGATGATTAATTTGTAAAGTTAAACTCGAAAAATTATGAGACGGGAAGAAAAAATTGCTATCATAGACAGCCTCGCTGAGATACTAAAGGAGTACAGCCACTTTTATCTGACTGACACCGCTCAGTTGAATGCCGCTGACACAAGTGCACTGAGAAGGAAATGCTTCGAAAACGATGTAAAACTTATCGTTGTCAAAAACACTCTCCTGAAAAGAGCACTCGAAATGTCTGAAGGTAACTTTGAAGAATTGTATCCGATTCTTAAAGGTACTACATCCATCATGTTCACTAATTCCGGAAACACTCCCGCAAAACTTATAAAGGAGTTCCGCAAAAGACATGATAAACCTGTTCTGAAAGGCGCTTACGTCCAGGAATCAGTCTTTATCGGCGATCAGATGCTCGATGCACTCGTTGCCGTCAAGACAAGGGAAGAACTTATCGGAGATCTTATTTTCCTTCTCCAGTCTCCCGCCAGAAACGTTATATCGGCTTTACAGTCAGGTGGAAACACATTGCACGGTGTTCTTGAAACACTATCAAAAAAAGAGAATTAATCAAGTAAATCACTTTAAAATCCAATAAAAAATGGCAGATCTTAAGAAATTTGCAGAAGAACTGGTTAACCTGTCTGTAAAAGAGGTAAACGAACTGGCTAAAATACTCAAAGAGGAATATGGCATTGAACCCGCAGCAGCAGCAGTTGCAGTTGCAGGCCCCGCCGCCAGCGACGACGCCCCGAAAGTTGAGGAAAAAACCAAATTCGACGTAATCCTCAAGGCAGCAGGTGGTCAGAAATTACAGATCGTTAAACTGGTTAAGGATATCACCGGTCTCGGACTTAAAGAAGCTAAGGCAGTCGTCGATTCAGCTCCCGGTCCAGTTAAGGAAGGTGTATCAAAAGAAGAAGCAGAAGCTATTAAAGGTCAATTGGTTGACGCAGGAGCTGAAGTTGAACTTAAATAACTATACCTGAATAACGGGTTCCAGGTTTAGTCCCGAGTTTTCGGGACTAAGCCTTTTCGTTCTTTTAATTGTAAGTTCACTTAATCCTTTTATAAATGTCTTTAAAAAGTACTGAAAGAATTAGTTTTGCCTCCAGGAAAAACCAGCTCGACTACCCCGATTTCCTGGAAGTTCAGCTGAAATCATTCAGTGAGTTTTTCCAGCTTGGAACAACTCCTGAAAACAGGAAGAAGGAAGGACTATTTAAGGTCTTTACGGAAAATTTTCCCATTACCGATACAAGAAATAATTTTGTTCTCGAATTCCTCGATTATTATATCGATCCCCCACGCTACACAATTGATGAATGTATTGAACGCGGACTGACATTCAGCGTTCCCCTGAAGGCAAAGCTTAAACTCTATTGTACCGACCCGGAACATGAGGATTTTGACACCGTTATCCAGGATGTCTACCTCGGTACTGTTCCTTATATGACAGATAGAGGTACTTTCGTCATCAATGGTGCTGAGAGAGTTGTGGTATCGCAGTTGCACAGATCACCCGGCGTTTTCTTCGGACAAAGCGTCCACGCCAACGGCACAAAATTGTATTCGGCCAGGATAATCCCCTTTAAGGGATCATGGATCGAATTTGCAACCGACATCAACAATGTAATGTATGCCTATATCGACAGAAAGAAAAAACTGCCGGTGACAACACTCCTCAGGGCTATCGGATTCGAGAGCGACAAGGAAATCCTGGAGATCTTCAACCTCGCTGAAGAACACAAAGTTTCCAAGACCAACATCAAGAAGCTTGTCGGACGTAAGCTCGCTGCCAGGGTGCTTAAAACCTGGGTCGAGGACTTCGTCGACGAGGATACCGGTGAAGTGGTTTCAATAGAAAGAAATGAGGTGATCCTCGACAGGGAAACAGTTATCGAGTCAGATCATGTCGACCTTATTGTCGATTCCGGAGCAAAGGCAATTCTTCTCCACAGGGAGGATACAAGCCTTTCGGACTTCGCCATTATCTACAATACTCTTCAGAAAGATCCCTGCAACTCCGAAAAGGAAGCAGTCATTTATATCTACCGCCAGCTTCGTAATGCTGAACCGCCCGATGAGGCAACGGCAAGAGACGTAATCGATAAACTCTTCTTCTCCGACAAGAGATATGACCTCGGGGAAGTGGGCCGCTACAGGATCAACAAGAAACTTGGCCTCGAAACCGAAATGACGGTTAAGATACTTACCAGGGAAGACATTATAAAGATTATTGGTTACCTGATCGAACTTATCAACTCCAAAACCGAAGTTGATGATATCGACCACCTTAGCAACAGGAGGGTGCGTACCGTAGGCGAACAGCTCTATGCTCAGTTCGGTGTCGGTCTTGCACGTATGGCACGTACAATCCGTGAAAGAATGAACGTAAGGGATAACGAGGTTTTTACCCCCGTCGACCTTATCAATTCAAAAACACTGTCATCCGTTATAAACTCCTTCTTCGGCACAAACCAGCTCTCGCAGTTCATGGACCAGACCAACCCGCTTGCCGAAATGACGCACAAGCGCCGTATGTCGGCTCTCGGACCCGGCGGTCTGTCACGCGAAAGAGCAGGATTCGAGGTAAGGGACGTGCACTATACCCACTATGGCAGGCTATGCCCCATAGAAACTCCCGAAGGTCCCAATATCGGACTTATCTCTTCCCTTTGCGTTTATGCCAAAATTAATGATCTCGGTTTTATCGAGACTCCTTATCTGAAGGTGCAGGACGCACAGGTCGATATGAGCGGCGAAGGAATAGTATGGCTAAGCGCCGAAGAAGAAGAGAAAAAAATTATTGCTCAGGCAAATGCCCCGATTCTCAAGGACGGACATTTTGAAAACCCGAGGGCAAAATGCCGGTACGAAGCTGATTATCCTTTCGAGGAAGTGGAAAAGGTCGACCTGATGGATGTTGCTCCCAACCAGATAGCATCAATCGCTGCGTCACTTATTCCATTCCTTGAACACGACGATGCAAACAGGGCTCTCATGGGCTCCAACATGATGCGTCAGGCCGTGCCTCTTATCAATCCCGAAGCTCCGATTGTCGGAACGGGACTCGAGGGCCAGGTTATTCAGGACAGCAGGATACTTTACGCTGCTGAAGGCGACGGAGTTGTGGAATATGTCGATTCAAACGAAATTGTTGTCAGGTATACAAGATCGGATGAGGAAAAATTCGTGAGTTTCGATGACGATACCAAACGCTACACCCTGCCCAAATACAAGAAAACCAATCAGAATACCTGTATCAACCTTGTTCCTGTTGTCAGGAAAGGTGAAAAGGTTTCAAAAGGACAGGTGCTTACGGAAGGTTACGGAACCAAGCACGGTGAACT
The DNA here is from genome assembly GCA_034004115.1 of Bacteroidales bacterium. GTDB lineage: Bacteria > Bacteroidota > Bacteroidia > Bacteroidales > VadinHA17 > LD21. Next base: position 30,078 of record JAVEXG010000001.1, read on the forward strand.
CGCCCTCGGCAGAAACCTGAAGGTTGCATTCATGCCCTGGAAAGGCTACAACTTTGAGGATGCAATCGTGATCTCCGAAAGGGTCGTTGAGGAGGATATGTTTACATCAGTCCATATCGACGAATACCTTCTTGAAGTTCGCGATACAAAGCGCGGTCTGGAGGAACTTACTTCCGATATTCCGAACGTAAGCGAGGAAGCTACCAAAAACCTTGATGAAAACGGTCTGATCAGAATAGGCGCCCATATTATTCCTGGCGATATCCTTATAGGAAAAATCACACCCAAAGGTGAATCGGATCCCTCACCTGAGGAGAAGCTCCTGAGAGCAATCTTCGGCGACAAAGCCGGTGATGTAAAGGATGCCTCACTGAAGGCAGGTCCGTCGCTTGAGGGCGTTGTAATCGACAAGAAACTCTTTACCCGCGCAATCAAGGACAGAAAGGCTAAAGCTGTCGAGAAACCGCTTCTCGATAAGATTGAAGCTGATTTCCTGAGAAGTACCGATGAACTAAAGGCAAGGCTCGTCGATAAACTCTTCATTCTTGTCAATGGCAAAACTTCACAGGGAGTAAAGGATTATCTTAACGTCGACGTGATTCCCAAGGGCAGCAAATTCACTCTGAAGCAGCTGCAGGAAATTGACTTCCTAAATGTCAATCCCAACAAGTGGACCACCGACAAAAAGAAAAATGACAGCATAAAGCAACTCCTTCATAACTATATAATCAAGTACAAGGAGATTGACGGTATCTTCAAGCGCAAGAAGTATAACATCACAATAGGGGATGAACTTCCTGCAGGAATTGTACGTCTGGCTAAGGTTTACATAGCCAAGAAACGCAAGGTGAAAGTAGGCGACAAGATGGCCGGCCGTCACGGGAACAAGGGTATTGTGGCGAAGATTGTTCGCCAGGAAGATATGCCGTTCCTTGAGGATGGCACCCCTGTCGATATCGTACTTAACCCGCTTGGCGTTCCTTCGAGGATGAACCTCGGACAGATCTATGAGACGGTCCTTGGATGGGCAGGACAAAAGCTTGGCCTTCAGTTCTCTACACCTATTTTCGACGGTGCCACGATTGAACAGATAACCGAATACACCGAAAAGGCAAAACTTCCACGATATGGCAAGACTTACCTTTACGACGGTGGTACCGGTGAGAGGTTCGACCAGCCCGCAACAGTTGGTGTGATCTACATGCTTAAGCTGGGACATATGGTTGATGACAAGATGCATGCCCGTTCAATTGGGCCTTACTCCCTCATCACTCAGCAGCCCCTTGGCGGAAAAGCACAGTTCGGAGGACAGCGTTTCGGAGAAATGGAAGTCTGGGCTCTCGAAGCATTCGGCGCCGCCCATATTCTTCAGGAGATACTTACAATTAAGTCGGACGATGTTATCGGCCGTGCAAAGGCTTATGAGTCAATAGTAAAGGGTGAACCGATGCCTCAGCCAGGTATACCCGAATCACTGAACGTACTGTTGCACGAGTTGAGAGGACTGGGACTGAGCGTCATACTTGACTGACCTTCCTCTTTATTATTTTAATTAAAGGACAAATAAATTACAGTATATGTCATTCAGAAGAGATAACAAAACAAAAACAAGTTACTCAAAGATTTCTATTGGTCTCGCTTCACCGGAAGAGATTCTCGATCGTTCAAGCGGCGAGGTTCTGAAACCTGAGACAATCAACTACAGGACCTACAAGCCAGAGCGTGACGGACTCTTCTGCGAAAGGATCTTCGGACCGGTTAAGGATTACGAATGCCACTGCGGAAAATATAAAAGGATAAGATACAAGGGGATTGTGTGCGACCGCTGCGGTGTTGAGGTCACTGAAAAGAAAGTCCGCCGTGAGAGAATGGGACATATATCGCTGGTGGTTCCGATAGCCCACATTTGGTACTTCCGCTCACTGCCCAACAAGATCGGTTACCTCCTGGGCCTTCCTACCAAAAAGCTCGATTCAATTATCTACTACGAAAGATATGTTGTAATCAACCCGGGTATCAAGGCTGCCGATGGCATCAAATACCTCGATTTCCTTACAGAAGAGGAATACCTTGAAATAACTGAATCACTTCCCAAGGAGAACCTCTATCTTGAGGATACCCATCCCGACAAGTTCGTTGCCGATATGGGAGCTGACGCTCTTTATAAACTGCTTTGCAGAATCGATCTTGATGAGCTGTCATATTCCCTTCGTCACAGGGCTAATACCGAGACTTCCCAGCAGCGCAAGAATGAGGCACTGAAAAGGCTTCAGGTTGTCGAGGCTTTCAGGGATTCAAAGAATGTGAACAAGCCTGAGTGGATGATAATAAAGGTGGTTCCGGTAATTCCGCCTGAACTGAGACCTCTTGTACCTCTTGACGGAGGCCGTTTTGCAACAAGCGACCTTAACGACCTTTACAGAAGGGTCATCATCAGAAATAACCGTCTTAAGCGACTGATTGAGATCAAGGCTCCGGAAGTGATCCTCAGAAATGAAAAAAGGATGCTTCAGGAAGCAGTCGACTCATTATTCGACAACTCCAGAAAGGCAAATGCCGTCAAGACTGACGCCAACCGTCCTCTTAAATCGCTTAGCGACAGTCTTAAAGGAAAACAGGGCAGGTTCCGTCAGAACCTCCTTGGAAAAAGGGTTGACTACTCCGCACGTTCGGTTATTGTGGTCGGACCGGAACTCGATCTTCACGAATGCGGTCTGCCAAAAGACATGGCTGCTGAGCTATACAAACCTTTCATAATAAGAAAACTGATTGAGCGCGGAATTGTCAAAACCGTCAAATCAGCCAAGAAAATTGTTGATCGCAAGGACCCGGTGGTATGGGATATCCTCGAGAACGTTCTCAAGGGACACCCTGTAATGCTTAACCGTGCCCCCACTCTTCACAGACTGGGCATCCAGGCCTTCCAGCCGAAACTTATCGAAGGAAAGGCCATCCAGCTGCACCCGCTCGTATGTACCGCATTCAACGCCGACTTCGACGGTGACCAGATGGCTGTTCACCTGCCGCTCGGAAATGCTGCCGTACTTGAGGCACAGATGCTGATGCTTGCATCGCATAATATCCTTAACCCCGCTAACGGAGCTCCGATAACCGTTCCTTCACAGGACATGGTTCTCGGCCTGTATTATATTACTAAGGGAAGGAAAAGCACTCCCGAGGATAAGGTCAGAGGTGAAGGACTTACATTTTATTCACCTGAAGAGGTCAATATTGCCCATAATGAAAAGAAAATAGACCTTCATGCCTATATTAAGGTGAAAGTTAACGACAGGGTTGACGGACAGCTTGTTAACCACCTGGTGGAAACCACCGTGGGAAGGGTTATCTTCAACCAGTTTGTCCCGGAAGAGGTAGGTTTTATAAATGAGATCCTTACAAAAAAATCACTAAGGGACATTATCGGCAGGGTTCTGAAATTATCAGGCACTGCAAAAACTGCCGCTTTCCTCGATGCCATCAAGAACCTTGGGTTCAATTCGGCATTCCGCGGAGGTCTTTCATTCAACCTCGATGATGTGATCATCCCCGAGGAAAAAACGAAATTCGTAACCGAAGGCTATGAACAGGTTGAGGAAGTGCTGAATAACTACAGCATGGGGTTCATAACCAACAATGAACGATATAATCAGATTATTGATATCTGGACACATGTCAATGCCCGACTGACACAGTCGCTGATGAAACAGCTGTCAACCGACAAGCAAGGTTTCAATTCAGTATTCATGATGCTCGACTCCGGCGCAAGGGGATCGAAGGAACAGATACGCCAGCTTTCCGGGATGAGGGGACTTATGGCAAAACCGCAGAAATCAGGTGCCTCAGGTTCTGAAATCATCGAAAACCCGATTCTCTCCAACTTCAAGGAGGGCCTGTCGGTTCTGGAGTACTTCATTTCAACTCACGGTGCCCGTAAAGGTCTTGCCGATACAGCTCTCAAGACAGCTGACGCCGGCTACCTGACACGCCGTCTGGTCGATGTTTCGCAGGATGTAATTATTAACGAGGAAGACTGCGGTACCCTTAGAGGCCTTGTGGCAACTGCCATCAAGAAAAACGAGGAAGTCGTTGAGTCGCTCTACGAAAGAATTCTCGGGCGCACAACTGTCCACGATGTGTTCCATCCGCTTACCGGAGAACTTATAGTTGAAGCCGGTCAGGAACTTACTGAAGATCTGGCGAAAAAGATAGAAGATTCTCCTATCGAGCAGGTTGAAATCCGCTCAGTGCTGACATGCGAATCGAAAAAGGGTGTTTGTGCAAAATGCTACGGCCGAAACCTTGCTACCGGCAGAATGGTACAGAAAGGTGAAGCAACAGGTGTTATCGCCGCCCAGAGTATCGGTGAACCAGGTACCCAGCTTACACTCCGTACTTTCCACGTTGGAGGTACTGCATCAAATATTACTACTGAATCGCGCCTTGTTGCCAGGTACAGCGGTATTGCCGAGATTGAAGAACTCAGATCGGTCCCCAAAAAGGATACAGAAAAGGGAGAAGTTGATATAGTAATCGGTCGTCTTGCAGAAATGAGAATAATAGACAAGAAGACAGGAATTGCACTTACAACCCATACAATTCCCTATGGCTCGAGATTATACATCAAACCCGGGCAGGAAGTTGAAAAAGGAAAACTGATATGCGAATGGGATCCGTTCAACGCTGTAATTATTTCTGAACTCGCAGGAAAAGTTGGTTACGAGCACCTTATCGAAGGTATAACCTTCAGGGAGGAATCTGATGAACAGACCGGTTTTAAGGAAAAGGTTATCATAGAGAGCAGGGACAAGACCAAAAACCCTGCTATCAAGATACTTGGTCCCGACAACGAAGAACTCAGGATTTATAACCTGCCTGTCGGCGCTCATCTTGTTATGGAAGCAGGAAAAAGGGCAGAGGCCGGTGAGGTGCTTGCCAAGATACCAAGGGCTGTGGGAAAATCGGGCGATATAACCGGAGGTCTGCCGCGAGTTACGGAATTATTCGAGGCACGTAATCCCTCCAACCCCGCTATCGTCTCTGAAATCGATGGAGAGGTTACTTTCGGAAAAATCAAGAGGGGAAACAGGGAGATTGTTATCAAGTCAAAAACCGATGAGATAAAGAAATACCTTGTTCCGCTTTCAAAACAGATACTTGTTCAGGAAAACGACTATGTGAAAGCCGGTGTTCCTCTTTCCGATGGTGCTATCACGCCGTCGGACATTCTGGCCATCAAGGGCCCGACAAAGGTTCAGGAATATATCGTGAATGAAATTCAGGAGGTGTACAGGCTTCAGGGTGTGAAGATCAATGACAAACATTTTGAGATCATTGTCCGCCAGATGATGAGAAAGGTCGAGATAGTTGATCCGGGTGATACTAAATTTCTTGAACGCCAGATTGTCGACAAACTTGAATTCATGGATGAGAACGACTGGATATATGGCAAGAAATATATTGTCGAATCAGGCGATTCCCAGACCCTTCGTCCGGGTATGATTGTGACAGCCAGAAAACTAAGGGATGAGAACTCGATCCTGAAGCGTCGCGACCTAAGGGTTGTTGAAGCAAGGGATGCCGTTCCGGCCACGTCAAACCAGGTCCTGCAGGGTATTACAAGGGCAGCTCTTCAGACAAACAGCTTCTTCTCGGCAGCCTCCTTCCAGGAGACCACCAAGGTGCTTAACGAAGCGGCTATCCTCGGTAAGATCGACAAGCTTGAAGGATTGAAGGAGAACGTGATCGTCGGTCACCTTATACCTGCCGGTACAGGTCAGCGCCAGTACAACAGTATAATAGTCGGATCGCTCGAAGATCTGGAAAATCTCACTGAAGCACAGGCTGAAACAGTATCGGAAGCAAGGAAGTAAATTAAATATTTGCATATCATGTCAGATCCTAAAAATCCCAATCAGATCAATATTGAACTGAGTGAGGAAGTGGCTCAGGGCATCTATTCAAACCTCGCCGTAATCACACATTCAGCCTCCGAGTTCGTGATCGACTTTGTCAGAATCATGCCCGGTATTCCTAAAGCCCAGGTGAAGTCAAGGATTATTCTTACCCCTGAGCATGCAAAAAGACTGGTGACTGCCCTGGAGGATAATATAGCCAAGTATGAAGCTGTACATGGTAAGATAAAGGATGTCAAGGGCTCCACTCCTGTGCTGCCCATGAACTTCGGAGGTCCGACAGCACAGGCCTGAGGAAGGTTATTATTAGTCCTGTGAAGGAATTTAAGATATCTTTCATTGGTGCTGGAAAAGTGGCGGGTGCATTGTGCAGAAAGTTGCACAGCAACGACTTCAGTATCAGGAAAATAGTGTCAGCGACCGGGTTGAGGGGAGAATCCCTCGCCCGGTCGTGTAACGCCGAATGGTCTCAGACAGCTGAGTTCAACAGCGGCGAAGACCTGATCATCGCAGCTGTCCCCGATGACAGTCTGCCAGGAATCCTGGAGAAAATCCTTTGCCCCGCAAAAACAATAGTGGCTCATACTGCCGGAAGCATCGGTCTCGATGTTTTCCCTCCGTCAATCAAAAACAGGGGAGTTTTTTACCCTCTGCAAACCTTCTCTGAAAACAGGCTTGTATCGTTTAATGAACTGCCTTTTTTCCTTGAAGCCTCTGATTCATCTGTCCTGCAAACTCTCCGCAAGGTTGCACTGAAACTCGGTGCAAAGGCCTATGTCACTTCTGCCGACCAGCGTAAAATGCTTCATCTGGCAGCGGTTTTTGCCTGTAATTTCACAAACCACATGCTCTCGGCCGGAAAGACCATCTCCGGCAAAGCCGGATTTTCTTTTGATGTCCTCAAACCTCTTATAAATGAAACAATTATAAAGGCATTTGAGAACGGTCCGGAGAACTCCCAGACAGGCCCCGCCTACAGAAATGACACAGGCACTATTAAAAGACATATTGATTTGCTATCTTTCTCTCCCGAACTTGAGGGGATTTACAGGGAAATAACAAAATCAATTATAAAACTATACAACAGCGATTCTGATGACCAACTTTAAGGAAGACCTGACCAGGGTAAAGGCTTTTGTGTTTGACATCGACGGAGTTATGTCGCTGCAGACAATCAGCCTGAATGCCTTCGGTGTGCCTAACCGTACTGTTAATCTTCGTGACGGATATGCCATTCAGCTGGCTGTTAAAAAGGGTTATCGCGTCGGAATCATTTCTGGCAGCAATGCAAAGGAATACATCAGAAGACTGAAGGGTCTGGGCGTAAGCGATATCTACCTCAACAGCCGGGCCAAGACCGAACACTTCAATAATTTCTGCACGAAACATGAAATTCAGCCGTCGGATGTAATGTTCATGGGTGACGACATTCCGGATTACGGAGTCATGAAACTGGCTGGAGTGCCGGTCTGCCCGTCCGATGCCGACAGTGAGATCAAAAAGGTTGCATCCTATATATCCGATAAAAGGGGAGGGGAAGGATGTGTGAGGGATGTGATCGAACAGGTTCTGCGATTGCATAATAACTGGATGGATAATGATGCTTTCACCTGGTAACGGATGAAGACATTTCTGAAGCTTGTTCGCTGGCCAAACCTGCTTATTGTAGCCTTTACAATGATCCTGATGCGTTATGCGGTGATTGAGCCGGTAATCAGCAAAATCACCGTGTCCATTATCGGGGGTACCGGGGAAATGACACCGCTTTCTCTTAAATTCCCGTGGTACGACTTCCTTATTCTTATCCTGGCCACAGTCTGCCTGACTGCAGGTGGCTATGTGATCAACGATTATTTCGACATCAGAACCGACCTTATAAACAGGGGAGAGGTTATTGTGGGCTCTAAAGTGCCAAGAAGACAGGCCATGCTATGGCACAACATTCTCAACCTCATTGGAGTGGCAGCGGGTTTCTATATCTCCTGGAAAGCCGGATACTTCTGGATGGGAATGTTATTTCTCATTGTCTCGGGATTGCTTTACTTCTATTCCGCAAGCTATAAGCGGCAATTCCTTGTCGGAAACATCGTAGTGGCGGTACTCACGGCAATGGTCCCCCTGCTTGTTGTCTTCTATGAATGGCCCGCCCTGTACAGGTATTATGAGGTGAATGCCTTTTCGTCACCCGATGTAAAAATAATATTTTACTGGGTCGGCGGCTTCGCCCTGTTTGCCTTCATCACCACACTTACCAGGGAGATAATCAAGGATATCGAGGACTTTGAAGGCGATCTGGCTTATGGCCGGAATACGGTGCCGGTTGTTACAGGCATTCTTACTGCCAGAGTCATTGCTATTGTGCTGACTGCGGTCACCATAGCAATGCTTTTTTTAGTCTGGAGATTTTTCCTCCACGATAAGATAACCCTTGTATATATTTCTGCTGCTGTTGTTATTCCGCTTGCCATTGTTATTTACCGGCTGATTCTCTCTCCCGGTAAAAGGCAGCTTCATTCCGCAAGCAGGTTTGTGAAGATCGCACAGTGTTCGGGTGTTCTTTATTCTGTTGTGGTTAAACTGATCCTCGACTTTAACCTTATCTGACATGGGGATCGATGACCTCAACAAATTCAGGATTATCCTTGGATCGCGGTCTCCCCGGCGGCAGGAACTTCTGAGGGAGCTCGGCCTTGAATTTGAAGTGGTCACAAAAGACTGGGACGAGTTCTATCCTGCTTACCTTACCGGCCCTGAAATCGCACTTTATGTGGCAGAGGAAAAGGCAAAATCTTTTATTCCGGAGATAAAAGGAAACGAGATAGTCATTACTGCTGATACGATTGTCTGGTGCAACGGGGAGGTACTTTCCAAACCGTCAGACAGGGAAGATGCCATGAGAATAATCCGGAAAATATCAGGCAGGACCCATGAAGTGATAACCGGAGTCTGCCTTCTCTCATCCGTTAAAATGGTGTCGTTCCAGTCATCCACAAGGGTTACATTCTCTGAACTTTCGGATGAGGAAATAGTTCATTATATTAGCAGATACAAACCCTACGACAAGGCAGGTGCATACGGCATCCAGGAATGGATTGGCATAGCTGCATGCAGCTCAATCGAAGGTTCTTACTTTAATGTGGTTGGCCTGCCGGTTGAACAGGTATACCGCGAACTGAAAAAATTTGTGTTATGAGGAAATTATTTTTTATAGTCTTTATTGCATTTACAGCCCTGGGAAGTTATGCTTCTACGGCTCCCGATGAGGGGATCTGGATACCCATTCTTATTGAAAAGTACAATATCAAGCTGATGCAGGAGAAGGGATTCAGACTGTCGGCCGAGGATATTTACAGCGTCAATCAGGCAAGCATGAAGGATGCCGTAGTTAATTTTAACGGAGGTTGTACCGCAGAGTTCATATCGGGCGACGGACTGCTGATAACAAACCACCATTGCGGTTACGGTCAGATTCAGGATCATTCCACACTTGAAAACGATTATCTGACAAACGGTTTCTGGGCTATGTCGCGCGACGGTGAACTGCCCAACCCGGGCGTCACGGTTACACTCCTCAAGCGGATGGAAGACGTAACCGGGAAAGTTCTTCAGGGTATTACTGATGGGATGCCTGCCCAGGAACGTGATAAGCTTATCTCCTCCCGCATCGCCGACCTCCAGGCTTCAGCTGTGGAGGGAACCGGTTACAGCGCCGTTGTAAGGCCGTTTTTCATGGGCAACCAGTATTTTCTTTTTGTAAATGAAACTTTCAGGGATGTAAGGCTGGTGGGAGCCCCTCCTTCTGCAATCGGGAAATTCGGCGGTGATACCGACAACTGGGTATGGCCCAGGCATACAGGCGACTTTTCATTATTCAGGGTTTATGCAGATAAAAACAATAAACCTGCTTCTTATTCCACCGATAATGTTCCGTATAATCCCGGATATTACTTCCCGGTATCTCTGAAGGGCGTGAACGAGGGCGATTTCACCATGGTTTTCGGTTATCCCGGAACAACATCTGAATATGTACCTTCATATCACATTGATATGGTAAAGAATCATATCAATCCTGCAATGGTGGGTATCAGGGCGAAGAAGCTTGAGATAATCGACAAGGCAATGGAATCGGATCCTCTTATCCGGATTCAGTACTCCTCAAAGAAAGCCGGAATATCAAATTCATGGAAGAAATGGATAGGAGAGATGCAGGGACTCGAAAAAATGAACACAATCGGGCAAAAGCAGGAATATGAATCCAGACTGACTGAATGGATCAGATCCGACAATGACAGAAGACTCAGGTATGGGGACATCCTTCCGGCCTACAGGGATCTTTATGAAGGCTTTAAAGAGTATACACTCGTCAACAATTACTCCAATGAAGTCTTTAATGGAATTGAGGCTGTTGTGCTGGCAAGAAGAACATATGATCTGGCATCCCTTTACAGGAAAGGCCAGGCACCAGATGCTCAGACTGTCTCAAAGACCAGGGAAGCCATCTCGGAATATGCTGCGGGATTTTTCAAGGACTACGACAGGGAAACCGATCAGCAATTGTTTGCAGCCATGCTTACCCTGTACGGTGAAACACTCGATTCAAAATGGCTCTCACCGGAGTATCTGAGACTGAAAAAGACCACAGGAGGCGACTTCAATTCCATTGCCCCGGATCTGTATGACAAGTCGGTGTTCACCGACCAGCAAAGGTTTGATTCCTTTTTGAAAAAGTTCGGAAGATCTTCTCTGAAAAAACTCGAAAAGGATCCTTTTTACAGGCTTGCAGTTGATGTTTCAGGCTTCATTTCCGGAAATGTCCGGCCTGAACTGTCGCGTATGTACAGCGAATTGCAGAAACTAAACAAACGCTATATGACGGCCCAGATGGAATATGACAGCACCAGGATCTTCTACCCCGATGCCAATTCCACTCTCAGAGTGTCGTTCGGAAGCGTGAAAGGCTACTATTCCGAAGATGCTGTATATTTCAAACCGGTTTCAACACTAAAAGGCATAATTGAGAAGGACAATCCTGAAATCTACGACTACAATGTGCCGGCCCGGCTGAAGGAGTTATATTCAAAGGCCGACTACGGGCGTTACGGTCGTAACGGAGAGATGCCGGTGTGTTTCATTGCAAACAATCATACTACAGGCGGAAACTCCGGAAGTCCGGTAATCAATGCCGATGGTTATCTGATAGGTATAAATTTCGACAGGGCATGGGAAGGAGTTGCCAGTGATCTGGCCTTCAACCCTGAGCAAAGCCGTAACATAAGCCTTGATATAAGATTTGCCCTGTTTATTATTGATAAATTTGCCGGTGCGGGCTATCTGCTCGATGAAATGACAATAATCGAATAGAGAAAAGGGGATATCTGCCTTGGTGCAATGTATTATTCATTTTTGAAATCTACACCCCCTTCCCAGCCTTCCCCCAGGGGGGAAGGAGCAACACGCTTTTCCTCCCGGGGGGAAGGCGCCCCAAGCTTTTCCCCCTTGGGGAAAACGGGAAAGGGGGTAAGTTATAATAAATGTAACTTCCCATTGATCATCCTGGCACAAGAAAGGCCAGTGTCATAAAGCAACGGGGATCCTCCGGGTTAGATAGAATTAATATCAGTACGCCCTGATCCTTTTCAGTTTGTCGGCATATCTCTGATAAACTGCATCCTGGGCAGCAATCTGCTCCTTGACCTTTTCCTGCATCCTTTCATTTCTTGGGATGTCGCCTGTTGCCTGGTCAATAGTGGAATCAGCCTTGCCTATTTTCTTCTCAGCTTTTTTAACGCTCTTCTCTGCCCTCTTTTTGCGCTTCTCAAGCTCCTTTATCTGTTTTTCGAGCTCATCCTTTGCAGGCCCTTCTTCCATCGTTAAAAGCAGACGGTTTTGTTCCGCAATTGCAGCAGTCACAGTGTTCAACTCATTGTTCTGAAGTATGATGTTCTCATTCTCAGAGGATATTCTGGAATTGTTTGACTGAATGTTCTTTTGCATCCTGGATTTTTCACTCTCGAGCGATGAAAGCTCCTTCTGAAGATCTTTCAGCTTCTTTTCCTCCGCATCAGCCTGGCTCTTGGCAACATCGATGTATTTGTTCTTTGCGAATTCCTTCATGAATTCCTGTGCACTGACGAATGCAGGGCTGCCTGTTGCACTTTCAATGTACTCGTCCTTCTTGACTTCAAAGGCTGCAAAAAGCTGAAGCATCGAATCGAGCCTGACAAGCTTGCTGTAGACATTGATATCACCGGCATCGATCTTCTTGATCCGGGCACCGAAAATCGACATTTCGCCGTTTTCGTTTACAACTTTCGATTTTGTGCCTGATTCGATCTCCTTGATCCAGTCCTTGAGGACAACATCGAAATCTGCTTCAGGTATAGTCACCGACAGGCTTGGAATATATAACTTGCCTATCTGGATCGAGTCCTCCGAGAGGACTATGGGTTTCTGTGCATTTACTGCAATCAGAGGCAGTAAGGCAAAGAGTAAAACTGTAATTTTTAGTTTCATGGTATTAATTAATTTACTCAAACTTAACTACGTTTGTCTAAATATCCAAATAAATAGATAAACAGATAATAGTAGTAACAAAGATACTAAATTATAAAAGAAGTATCAATATGCCCTGATAAATGCACAAACCGGACCTAAAAATTAATCGTTCGCAAATTCAGCGCTTCATGTCATAAAATTCGGTTTTAAAATTCGATTGGAGCTAAAATTTATTACCTTTCAGCGATAATCTGAACAAATGATCAGGATAACAGCAGACAATAAGATCCCGTTCCTGAAAGGGGTTCTGGAACCCTTTGCCCGGATTACCTATCTTCCGGGCAGTCAGTTTGACAGAGATGTCATAATGGATTCTGACGCACTCCTTGTGCGAACCCGGACAAAGTGCAGCTCTGATCTTCTTTCCGGCACCAGGGTGCGGTTCATCGGCACTGCCACAATCGGATTCGATCATATTGATACAGGTTTCTGCAATGCAAACAATATCCGCTGGACAAATGCCCCCGGATGCAATTCCTCTTCCGTAATGCAGTATATTGCTGCTGCACTGATGAGGATTTCTTCAGAATCGGGGCTCTCACTGAGCAGATTAACTATCGGAATTATCGGCGTCGGTAATGTTGGATCGAAGGTTCAGAAGCTGGCCCGGACGCTCGGCATGAAGGTTCTGCTGAATGACCCTCCGCGGCAAAGAAAGGAAAAGCAGGATATTTTCGTCAGCATTGAACAGGTACTTGAAGAATCAGATATTATCACATTGCATGTTCCCCTGAATACCGGCGGAAAGGATAATACCTTCCACCTGATTGACGCGAATACTCTTGGCAAGGTGAAAAAAGGATCATGGCTGATTAACTCCTCCAGGGGAGAGGTTGTTGAAGCTGACGCCCTTAAGGAAGCTCTGACCGGTGAACGTATTGCAGGAGCTGTCCTGGATGTCTGGGAAAAGGAGCCTGAGATTGATATCCCTCTCATGCACATGGCTTTCCTGGCCACTCCTCACATCGCGGGTTATTCAGCCGATGGCAAAGCCAACGGCACCTCAATGGTTGTGAATGAACTCTGCAGGTATTTTGATCTTCCCCTTAATGACTGGTTCCCGTCAGAAGTTCCTGAGCCGGCAGACCCGGTGCTTGTCATTGAATGTCATGGGAAAAGCCTTGAGGAGATAGCCGGAAGAGCCGTAAGCCATTCATATAATATAATGGCAGACGACGTCAGGCTGAGATTCGACCCTTCACGTTTTGAAAAGGAGAGAGAAAACTATCCTCTCCGGCGTGAATTTCCCAGCTACTCGATTGAACTGAGAGACGGAACGGAAGAGGCCAGAGCACTTATTTCCTCGCTGGGTTTCAGACTCATTGGCTGAGTTCTGTACGGTTTCCCTGATTTTAATGTTTCCGGACGGTCAGTATTGACTGTTTTTTATGTTATAACATTGTTATAACGTTGCCTGAGTCGTCTTTGCGGTCTTTTTTACCGCTTTTCCCGACTTAGCATACTCCTTAACCTGGAAGGCAAAAGCCTGAAGCCTTGTGTCGAGCGATACTGAATCCTGACCGTCGTAGGCTATGTTGATGAAGGGAATGTTGTCATGGTCCTTTCTGAATGAATCGCTAAGGGAAGCAACCAGTGTTCCCGGCATGCAGGTAAATGGCAGTATTGCCGCCATCCCTGAAACACCCCTTTCTGCAAGTGCCACCGAGGTTCCGAGAGCAATCGGCGGGTCGCCGTCGTAAAATTCACTTACATATTTATTCGAAAGCCTCAGCATGTCGTGCAGCGAAACATCCTTTTCGTGATCGGTTAATTTCTTTATTCCTCTTGTCAGCATCCTCGAGATCACTTCCTGGCCAACTCCCTGGATCTTCGATTTTATGATACCCTTTTTGTCATTCTTCCATCTGCTGTCGCGGGTGAACCTGTGGGTTGAGTAAACAATCCATTCGGAGAACGGTCCGACCAGAACTTCAAGGCCAAGTTCTTCCAGTCGGTTTGAGATGTTCCCGTTGCATCCTGCATTGTCGCGCATGAAGATCTCACCTACAATCCCCACAACAGGCCTTCTTACGCTCCTGTCAACCGGTATTGCAACAAAGTCGCCGGCTATTTCCGCCAGCACCCGGTGAAGTCCGGAGGATCCCTTTTCGATGCACCTCTCGAGGCGGTGTATTGCATCCTCGTATAGCCTGTCGGTTTCACCCCTGTTGATCTCGTACGGCCTGATCTCCCTGTGTATTTTCCGGATAAAATCAGCGGCAAGGAATCCTTTCCATGCCCTTATCCTGAACTTCTGTCCGTGCTCACCGGCCACATCCTGATAGGATGTGTCATTTGACGGTGTTATGAGTTCAGCCTTTTCAAAACCGAGACGGTCAAACAATATCCTGTGGAACTGGTTGTACTGTCCGAACCGGCACGGACCATTGTGGTCGGGCATGAAAAAGCACATTTTTGACGGGTCGGCACCGGGCTCACTGAGTTTTTTGATAAAGCTCCCGGTAGTGCATATCATCGGGAAACACTCTTTGGATGAGGTGTATTTTCTTCCGATAGCAATTTCTTCTTCGGTCTGTTTCGGAAGAACCTCTGACTGAACTCCTATGCTTCGGGCAGCAGCCGCAACCATATAGGCGCCATCATTCATGTAGGGAAGGTAGAGCACCCTGTCTCTGGATGGCGATGTAAGTCCGGGCCTTGGCCTGAACACCACGGCTTCCTTCCTTTCATTCTGTTCCGATCCTTTCAGGCTGTCGAGAAATGCCTCTATACGTGTTACCATACCTGCATCGGCCGAATGCTCATCGACCTCAAGATGCAGAAAGGGCTTTCCCTTGAGTTCTTCAGTGATATAGTGCCAGATAAATGAATCGGGACCGCATCTGAAATTACTGATATAGACCGCATACAGACCTTCTGTTTTTGCAACATGCTGGGCTGCGGCAACAATTTTCTGTCCGTTTGGCCAGTACATGTTCCTGTAATTGTCAAAAATATTATAGGGAGTCAGGTCGAGCATGTCAAGGGGAACGGGCATCACATCCTGGGCTATCAGCTTCTCAACCAGATTCAGGTTCAGGTGAGGATCAGTGCCGTTATAGGGGCGGCCCAGTAACACAACCGGCCGGCAGTTGTCGGGAATCCTGCTTAATGCTTCCTTTCCAAACGAAACCAGGCTCTTTTCAAACGTTATCTGAGCCTGGTCGGCTTCATAGATTGCGTTCCTGATCTCTTTCCTGCCTATCCCGAACCTGGAACCGAAATATTGAGTCATCTCCCTGACAAGAGCTCTTTCAAAAAACCTGAAATGCAGGGTTGGAACCAGAAGCTTTGATTCATCCACCTTGCCCCTCAGAGCGGCCTTTACCATGAAAGGATAGGTTTGTATCCATGGACAGTTGCAGTTAAAGGTCTTGTTTCCTTCCCTGAATTTGGCATTTACAATGAAAGGAAGGAAAATGTAATCAGCACCTTTTTCGTACAGATCCATCACATGACCATGCATCAGCTCAACCGGAAGGCATATTTCGGTTGTGATTGTTTCAATTGCTTTCGTTACAAGCTGTTTGTCCGACTCTTTCGACAGTATCACCCTGAACCCCAGCTTCTCAAAAAACGTGCGCCAGAAGGGGAACTGCTGGTAAAAAACCATCAGGGCTCTTGGTATCCCGATTGTCGGACCATTGCCGCTGCCTTCCTTATATCCTTCCATTAGCATCTCGGTCCGCTTCCTGAACAGGTTGGGGATGTTGTTTTCTTCCTTTTTACGGCTGTCGGTCTCATATTTCTCACACCTGCCGCCATAGAAAAGGGATTTCTCCTCCCCGGCGATCTTTACTTTTCTTATTTCACAGTTGTTTGCGCAGCTCTTGCAAACGAACCTGCTTACTTCATATTCAACATTACTGATCCCAAAACCCTTGAATTTTGTCTTGCCCCCGTTCTTCATCTCTTTTTGGGCAAGAATAGCGGCCCCGATGGCGCCGGTCACATCAAAATGAGGCGGTATCGTGATCTTTTTACCTGTTACATGCTCAAAGGCCGCCACAACAGCCTTGTTGTTTGTT
This sequence comes from Bacteroidales bacterium, assembly GCA_034004115.1. Classification (GTDB taxonomy): domain Bacteria; phylum Bacteroidota; class Bacteroidia; order Bacteroidales; family VadinHA17; genus LD21. Next base: position 46,573 of record JAVEXG010000001.1, read on the forward strand.
ACACCTCCCTGGAAAAAGATCTTGTTCCCGATCCTCCTGTCGCCTACTACCTTTTCGAGATAATTATACACTATCGAATAGGCAAGGCCTCCTACCATATTGTCATTTCTGGCACCCTTCTGTACGCAGGTATTAAGGTCCGATTCCATGAAAACAGTACACCTGTCACCCAGTTTTACGGGGTTTTCGGCTTTCAGCGCCATCGACCCGAATTCCTCGATGATCTTTATGTTCAGCTTCTCAGCCTGCTCCTCAAGAAACGATCCGGTGCCGGCAGCGCACACCTTGTTCATCTCAAAGTCGACCACAACTCCGTTCTCAATACTGATAAACTTTGAATCCTGTCCGCCTATCTCAAAAATCGTGTCTACAGTCGGATCATAGTCAATTGCGGCGGTAGCCTGAGCTGTGATTTCATTTCGGATTGTATCAGCTCCGATAAAGTCTCCTGTCAGATACCGGCCCGATCCGGTTGTTCCTGCCCCCAGTACTTCAACGTCATTGCCTGTTTCTTCATATATTTCCGAGATGCCTCTCCGGATAGCCTCCAGCGGCTTGCCAGCCGTCGGCAGGTATCTCCGTGAAATTACCCTGTGATCCGGATCGATCAAAACAACGTTGGTGCTCAGAGAACCGACATCCACGCCCAGGTAAACAGGTAAGTTACTGGTACCGTTCTTTTTGAAATGAACTTTTTTGTCATAAACCGCCTCCGACTCCACAAGTGGAGGAAGACTCCTGAAATTCCCGGAAGCTCTGTCCAGATAGGCATCAAGGTCATTCAGCCCCCTGAAGTGATTCATCTCTAAATTGTTGGAACAGGCATGCATGACTGCTCCTATGGCTCCCATGGAGGCATGATGATCAGGTATTATCAATTCATCCCCGTTCAGGGAAAGTATATCCCTGAATGCCCTCACCATGCCGGCGTTTGCCGCCACTCCTCCGGAAAATATGACAGGTTTTTTGAATTCCCTGCTCTTTGCAACATTGCTCCTGAAATTTCTTGCAAGGGCAAAACACAATCCTGCCACAATATCGTGAAGAGGTGTGGCAATCTGCTGATGATGAATCATGTCGCTCTTTGCAAACACACTGCATCTTCCTGCAATACGGGGCGGATCAACCGATTTTAGTGCCATCTCCCCGAACTCCTTCTCGATTGCAACTCCTATCCTTCGTGCCTGCTGGTCAAGAAAAGACCCCGTACCTGCTGCACAAATGCTGTTCATTTCAAAATCCACAAGCCTTGAGTGCCCGTTTGCAGGATCCTTTTCAAGCAGGATCAGCTTTGAATCCTCTCCGCCGATCTCGATCACGGTCCTGGCTTCGGGATATAATGTTCCGGCAGAGGTCGCCTGAGCAATGATCTCGTTTACAAATATCCCGCCTATCAGACTTGTTGCCAGCCTGCCTCCTGTACCAGTAACTGCTGTACCGGCAAAGAGATCAGGAGGGTATAGTTTGAAAATGGCATCCAGCCTGTCGCGAAGAACATTGAACGGCCTGCCATGAACATAATCGTAGAAATCCTCAATTATTTTGAATCGGCCGTCGAGGATGACGGTGTTCAGAGATACAGAACCAATGTCCAATCCCAAAAAAAATCCCTTGTTTTCAGGATTGAACAGGGAGCCTTCTTCAGCCATATCCGGAGATTTTTTTATCCTGTAATAAGCCTTTATAAGATCGGTAAATTAAGAATTTTTATCAAGAGTCGGAAATATATGACAATTATCATGCAACGTTGCGATAAGACGTTATAGCTAAGGTGTTTAGAAATCATTTTGATGATATTTTGTTTCTGTCTGAAAAGTTGAATAACGGATGCTAAAATTGTAACATATGTTACAATTGCTAATTTTGAGGCAGATTTGTGCCTGATTTGCTTTCCCGGAAGACAAAACGGATAATCGGGACATCAGGCATTGACAGGAAAGAAAATGGACTATACCTATCTTTTGAACACCCCAGTTTTCAGGGGCCTGGATATTGCTGAGATAATGTCGCTTATCTCTTCTACTCCATACAGGATCAGACGTTTCAATGCAGGGGCAATGATTTTCCAGAGCGGCGAGCCGGTGAATTCATTTGTAATGGTTATCAGTGGATCCGTAAAGGGCGAAATGACTGACTATTCGGGACGTGTACTTAAAATTGAAGAGATAAGAGAAGCGGGTTCTCTCGGAGCCGCTTTTCTCTTTGCCGGGAAGTCGGTTTTTCCGGTGAACGTAATTGCTGTTACCGATACGGAGCTTCTGACAATCGAGAAGAATGATTTTCTGAGGTTTCTGAAGTGGGATGACAGGATTCTTGCAAACTTCCTGGGAATGATTTCAAACAGGTCGGCATTTCTGAGCGAGAAGATAAAATTCCTGAATTTCAAGACTATAAAAGGCAAACTGGCACAATACTTCCTTCAGATTTCCGGTCCCGGCGGTTCAACCGTCATGCTGACGATGACCCAGGCCGATCTCGCAGATTATTTTGGAGTTGCCCGTCCTTCGATTGCCAGGGTGGTGTCCGAAATGGAAAACGAAGGTATAATCAAGACCAGGGGGCGTTCCTTACGGATACTCGACCGTGAAAGACTTGCCATCCTGACAAGGGAATAGGGGATTTGTCAGGAAGACCCTGTTGAATCGGGCAGTGTAATTGTAAAGCAGGCTCCTTCACCCTCGCGGCTTTCCACACTCATGGTTCCGCCGTTGATCTTCACGAGCTCATAGCAAAGTTTGATGCCAAACCCTGTACCTTTCTCATTCTCTGTTCCTGGTGTGCTCTCAATCTCACTGGCAGTAAACAGTTCCTTCTGCTTTTCCTCCGGAATACCGACTCCGTTGTCGCACACCTTTAGCGAGATCCCTTCGCGTGTATTTGATTTGTCCTTCAAGAGAATGCTTATCCTTCCTCCCCTGGGAGTGTATTTCACTGCATTTGAAAGCAGGTTCCTGATTATGATGTCAAGCAGATCCTTGTCGAAAAAGGCTTTTGAGTTACCTATCTGGGTGAAATTGACCTTGATTGACTTCTTATCGGCAGTCTCCTTGAAAATGCTCAGGTTGGTGAGAATGATATCGGCAAGATCATGTTTACCGGGGGCATACCTGATCTTGTCTTCCTGTCCTCTTCCCCACACGAGCATGTTTTCAAGAAGGCTGATCACCTGCTGGGAGTATTCTATGCTTGCATCTGCAAAAGAATCATACTTCTCCTTATACTCCTCCTCCTTGAGAAGGTTGAGCATGTAAAGGATGTTAACCACCGGGCTCCTAAGGTCGTGGGCGATCACTGAAAAAATCTTGTTCTTCAGCTGTATTGTTTCCGAAAGCTTTTTGTTTTGCGCGGCTATCCTGATGTTCTGCTCCTCGATCTCTTCCTTGCGGGCAATAATCTCATGGGTCCGGTCATCGACGATTTTCTCGAGATGCCGGTTCAGGTACTCATGCTCTTTCTGCAGCTTCTCCTTCTCGGAATAGGCTTTTACCCATTTGTACAGGATCAGAACTGCCTGGATGAAAACAAACACAACAATAGCCTGGGTCAGTATGTATCCGGAAAAAACCGCCTGTTTTCCAAGCGATATCCTGACATCGTTTACAGCAGCTGCACCCAGCATGATGAATGTCAGAAAATAGAAGAAATCGATCAGATTCCCCCTGATTACCCCTTTTACCGATTCAAAAAGTACAGTGGAGAACAGGATCACAAGCAGGGGATAAATTATAAAGGTCGCGTAACTGAAAACATCAACAGGAAATGCTATTGTAACTACCGCTGCGATGGCCAGGATTATTGTAACCCCCCGGGTAATTATCCTGAAGCACATTGAACGGTAGAGGTAAAGTGCAAACCAGTACCATCCGGCAAGGATTACGTAAAGCCCAAGGTATTCCCATCTCACTATCCAATCCCAGCTTATGTCCATGATGTTGTGGATCAAGAAATTGGATGTAAAGAGAGGTCTTATGGCAAGTCCGGTCACGGCAATGCTGAAAAAGGCCGTCTGCTTGTCCCTTGAGAAAATGACAAAAAAGAAGAAAAAGAGAAGTGAAAAGGCGAGGAGGAAACTCATTGATGACCAGTCCTTTGCCCAGCTGGAGGCATAATCCTGCTGGATCTCGTTGAAGGTACCTATCTTCATTGGTATCCAGAACCCTCCCCTTCGGTGGTGAAAGTTGGAAACGTTTATAACGATTTCAATTGTGTCGGCATCCGGATTAAACCTGAAAAAGCGCCTTTCGTAATCAGGTTCGGTATAGTCTGCCGAAACACCCGGTATGCCATTCCTGCCCATCTTTTTTCCGTCGACATATACTTCATAGGAGGAATCGAACACGGGCATGTCGACTGCCAGGGAGTTTCTGTAACCGGGCGGCAGCAGTATCCTTAAACGGTATGTGGCAAAGCCCTTTCCCGAAGGCTTCAGCGATTCAGTCCTGTAACTGGTCCAATAGGAGGGGACCTGGCCAAAAAGATCCGGAACGGGAGGATCAGCTAACTTGAAATCCCTGGGGACCAGTTTCTTCGACCAGTGGAACTCCCATTCGCCGTTAAGCTTGAATATGAATTTATTGCCTGCCGATTCCCTCAGGTCTATAATACCTCTGACAGCTGTGGGTTCAGCACCATAAGCCGGTGCCAGAAAATAAAAAAGCAGAAAGTATAGAAGAAAGGTAAGAGATGCTTTTTTCATTTAAGTCCTCTGTTTTCAAGCAGGGCTTCAATTCCCGGTTCTTTTCCCCTGAAAGCAATATACATTTCGAGCGGATCCCTTGAACCTCCCTTCGAAAGGATCTCGTTCTCAAAACGAGAGGCCACTTCCCTGCTGAATATGTCGCCTGTCTCCCTGAATGCCTGGAAGGCATCGGCATCAAGCATTTCGCTCCAGTAGTAACTGTAGTATCCTGCAGCATACCCGCTGTTCCAGATATGATTGAAATAGGTAGATCTGTATCTGGGTTTGATCTCAGGGATCAGTCCGTATTTGTCGAGCACTTTCTTTTCAAATTCACGCACATTGACCTCGGCTGGTTCGCTCATGATATGGAATTCCATATCAAGAAGCGCGGCAGCCAGGAACTCGACTGTTTCGAAGCCCATATTGAATTTCCCTGCATTTTCGAGTTTTTCGATAAGCTCTGAAGGAATGACCTCTCCTGTCTGATAATGCAAGGCATATACCTTCAGGACTTCGGGTTCAAGAACCCAGTGCTCCATAATCTGCGATGGAAGTTCAACGAAATCACGTGCTACGGATGTTCCTGAAACCCCGGGATATGTTGAATTGGAAAGCAGCTGATGGAGGGCATGTCCGAATTCATGAAAAAGCGTGCTGGCTTCGTACGGAGTAAGAAGCGACGGTTTGCCGTCACCCGGAGGAGTGCTGTTTGTTACCATCGTCACCACAGGATGGATCATATTCCCGTCCCTGTCGCGGTTCTGCCCCCTGTAGGCTCCGCACCAGGCTCCTCCGCGCTTGGAGGAGCGGGGATAATTATCTATCATCAGCACTCCGATATGCTCATTGTCACGGGTCACTTCATAGGTAACCACGTCGGGATGGTATTTAGGAATATCGGTTCTTTGGGTGAAGTTGAGGTTGTAAAGCCTGTTGGCTACATGGAACATGCCGTCAATTACGTTCTCAATCCTGAAATACGGCCTTGTGAGCTCGTCGTCAAGAGCGTACTTCTCTTTTTTTATCTTCTCTGTGTAATACCACCAGTCCCATGGTTCGAGTTTGAATTTTCCGCCTTCCTTGTTTATTATCTCCTGCCGGGCTGCGGCTTCAGCCTTTGCAACAGGCAGGGCTGCATTCCAGACCTGCCCAAGGAAATCGAGAACCCTCTCAGGTGTCTTCGCCATGTTTCTCTCGAGGGCGAAACCGGCATAGGTTTCATAGCCCAGCAGTTGTGCCCTCTCCAGCCTCAGCCTGGCTATCCTGGCTGTTATCTGGTTGTTGTCGTATTCATTGCCATTGTCACCTTTCATGAAATAGGCAGTGAAAAGCTGTTTCCTCAGTTCACGGTTCTCAGCATACTTCAGGAAGGGTTCCATAATCGGGTACTGAATTGTGAATGCCCATTTACCTTTCTGATCCATCCTTTCGGCCGTCGAGGCAGCCTGGGCTATTACGCCTTCGGGAAGACCTGCCAGATCTTCTTTCCTGTCGATGAACAGGGTGAAATTATTTGTCTCTGCCAGAAGATTCTGACCAAACCGGACCGAAAGGGTAGACATTTCCCCGTTTATCTTTCTAAGTTTGTCCTTGTCTCCGGGCGATAGTTCCGCGCCGCTCCTTACAAATCCCTTGTAGGTGTCATCAACTATTTTCTTTTCCTCTTCGGTCAGGTTGAATTTATCCATGTTATCATAAACCGATTTGATCCTGAGGAAAAGGGTGTCGTTCAGGTTGATGTCATCCCTGTGCTTCGACAGGAGAGGCGCCATCTCCATGTTGATTGCCTGAAGCGAATCGTTTGTATGGGCTGAATTCAGGGCTCCGAATATCCGGCTAACCTTTGTAAGAAGTTCGCTGCTGTATTCAAGCTCCTTTATCGTGTTTTCAAAGGTCGGCTCTTCCTTGCTTGTAATGATCTTCCTTATTATTACGTTTTGCTCTTCAAAACCTTTAAGATAGGCAGGCTTGAAGTGTTCCGGCTTTATTTGTTCAAAGGGAGGAACTCCGAACGGGGTATTGAATTCATTGAGAAGGGGATTGTCGCTGGTTTCCTTCTTGCTGCAGGAGGAAATAATAACTGAAGCCATAACGATAAGCAAAGCTAGTTTCTTCATATCGGGAATAAGATTGATTATTAACAGGGCTGCTATTTTACAAAGATTAAAATTTCCGCTAATATTAGCCAACTATACCGGCTTTTTCTTGCTTTTCCTTCTTTTCTGCTCCCTGATCCTGAAAAGAATATCTCCTTTATTTACATTGGCTCCCTGGGCAACAGCTATCTCAGCAACTTCTCCCTCCCATGGACAGATAATCTCATCGATGTACGAATTTGTCTGGATATAGCAAATTCTTTCGCCTGCACTTACAAGATCACCGGGTTTGGAGGGTTCAGTCTGCTCGCCGTAAAGATTGTAGTAAATCTTACCCTTCGCCGGTGCAGTGATTGGCTTAACGGAAGGATCTTCCTTCTTTGGCACAGCCGGTTGCGCAGCTAAGGCGGGTGCTGCATCCATAACCCTTGCCGCACCTGCTGAAGCAGCCTGCTCTTTTGCTTTTGCAAGCTCGCCTTCAAATCTTGTTTTGGCGGCACCGCTCTTATAGTCGCGGTACTGCCTGTCGTGCATTGCAAGTTCAAAGAGTTCCTCTTCATCCCGGCCTGTGTCCCATCCGTTTTTCTTCATTTCAGCCCTGTAGGCCGGAAGCTCGTCGGGATAGGCATCCTGCGGATTGCCTGTATAAAATTCCTTTCCCATTTTTTCGGCCAGACTGACTATCTCATTACCCAGCTCGCCCGGAAGCTTTCCGGCTTTCCCAAGTATCATGTCCCAGGTATTGTTGTCTATCATACCGTATCTCTCCTTGCCGCTAGTCATCTGAAGTATATTCATCAGGGCCACGTTCTTTACATACTGGCTGAATGGAGTTACAAGCGGCGGATACCCAAGAACAGGCCATATGGTTTCAACCTCCTTGAATAGTTTCACAACAAGCTCATCTTCTGTCAGCTCCTGGAGACCCTGCTTTTTTAGCGAGGCGTTTATGCCCTGATGGACACCCTTCAGGTCGGCCATCAGGCTGCCCATCATTCCGCCGGGCAGTCCGCTGCTGATCAGCAGCGACGATACTTGCTTGTTTCTCGGATCGATGAAATATCCCAGGAAATCATCAATGAACGACTGAGTGAGCGACCTGACCTTCATGTAAGCATCCATGTTGATCTCCGGAACATCGAATCCGGCATCATCCATTATTGCCCTGATAGCGATGACATCGGGATGTATCATCCCCCAGCTCAGAGGCTCCATTGCAACATCGATATAATCGGCTCCGGCCCTTGCCACCTCAAGCATTGAGGCTACCGACATGCCCGGACCTGAATGTCCGTGGTACTCAACAATGATTCCCGGATATTTTTTCTTTATCTGCCTTACCAGTACCCCAAGGGTCGCAGGCCTCCCCACTCCGGCCATATCCTTCAGGCATATCTCGTCGGTACCGTAGTCGACAATGTGTCTGACAACCTCCATGTAATACTCGACGGTGTGAACAGGAGAGTGAGTGATCGAAAGGGCTGCCTGGGATATCATGCCTGCCTCCTTCGCGAATTTTATCGACAGTTCGAGGTTCCTGTGATCATTAAGGCCGCAGAACGACCGTGATATATCAACTCCCTGAGCTTTTTTAACCTTGTACATGAGCCGGCGGACGTCGGCCGGAACAGGGTACATCCTTATCCCGTTCAGTGCACGCTCGAGCATGTGGGTCTGAATGCCGGCTTCATTGAAGGGCTTTGTCCACTCCCTGACTGCTGTATTCGGATTTTCTCCGTACAGAAGCTGAACCTGCTCAAAGGCGCCTCCGTTGGTTTCGATCCGGTCAAAGCATCCCATTTCTATTATATGAGGGGCAACGGCTTTTAGTTGTTCAACACGGGGCTGATACTTGCCCGACGACTGCCACATGTCGCGGTAAAGCAGACTGAACCGGATCTTGTTCTTCATATTTCTTATCTGAGTTTTCAGGTGCTGTCACCTGACATGATTATGTCGTGCAACACACCGGTTATACTTGCAAAGTAAGCTCAATTATTGCTGATTGCAACTGATTAAAGTCAGATAATTAAATCGGTATGCGGTACGTTGCTTGCTGCTCAATGACCGCGTACCGCGTACCGCAAACCAGTAAAAAAAAAAGGAAAGATAGTTGGGAGTTATCTTTCCTTCATTAACCTAAACCTGATCGTAGAATGTGGCCGGACGGCCAAATAAAGAACGTTTACATAGTATAGACGCCTGGGCTAACATTTTGTTGCAGGTTTCTGTGTTAATGTTATGTTAAGCAAATGTTAAATCGGGGAGCGGCAGACTTAATGCGCAGATATTTAATGATATAAGGCTGTAAATATTTTTTATCTGAGTTTGTAAACAATGGAATCCACCGTGTATGAGGCAAAAATACCAAGTCCTCCGGTGATATTTGAATATGCCGGTGATATCTCCCTGAACGGGTCGTCTCCGCCGGAATACTTGTTCAGCGACTTATGCCATGAATAATAGTCCTTGTCGGTATTCAGTATGTAAAAAATGAAAAGGGTTGAGTCACTTTCTGACAGCAATCCTCCGTTATATACCGCATTTGCGAATAATCTTTTCCCGTCACTCCCTTCATCACTGAAATAAATGTCATTTGAAGTGTAGGTCTCGTAAATATACGGATAGGTTCCGAAATAAGGATTGTAATCAAGCACCTTGACCGAGAAACTGTAAAAGTTATCCTCTTCTGGGGGATCGTTAATATACACATTCATCTTAAGTTCCGAGAATCTGTCTCCGCCGGGCTGATCGTACCAGGTTCTGACAGTGTCAACAGTTATTCCGAGGTCCCTCTTCTGAGGTACCGTGCATTCTGCTTCAGCCCTGAATCCCTTGTCGGACGAAACCTCAAGAAGATATTTTTTCCCGTAGGCAACAGCAAGGTCTTTTTTCCTGAACAGGTAAACATCGCCCGACGGTTCAAGATTTATCTTTTTCTGTCCGTCAGACATCGTTACTGTTAAATTCCCATAGCCTTCAGCAATTGTAAGATCCCCGTAAATCCTCTCATTCGAACTCACCTTTACGAATGATGCGGAATCATGCGGGGAAATGAATGAGGTGATCACAAGCTTCTGTTCAAACCCGGGCAGCTTAACGTTCCTGGCTTCTCTTTCGCACGAAAGGGTGGCCAGTATTACGACTGCAGCTGATATGATATAGGTTGCTGTTGCTTTCATCTAAAATCTGAATGACCACGTAATTGAAGGAATTACTGGAAAAAGTGTGACCTGGTTGAGTACACCTTCCCTTTTCCCGGTTTCATCTGTCTCTGTTGTGCTGTAGTAGAAAAAAGGATTGAGCCTGCAATATGCATTATAAACTGAAATCTCCCAGGTCCTTTCTCCCCACTTCTTTTGCTTGTGGAATTGTATCCCGAGATCAAGGCGGTGGTAGGGCTTCATCCTGAAATTGTTAAGGGAACCAAACTCCTGTGCCGTAAAGGTAAATTCAGGCGGAAAATAGCCTCCGGGACTTGGAATATACTGGTCGCTGTTGATTATTCCTGTGAAATTATGATACTCAGCAATGAAACCCGATAATGGAAGAGTCACTGCATTTCCTGTTCCGTAAACCCATGTACCCGAAATGTTTATCCTGTCGTTGATCTTATATAAACCAACTACTGAGATATCATGCCTCCTGTCGTACCTGGCATAGAATTTTTTCCCCAGGTTAAGTGAGTCGAACTGCATCTGGGTCCACGACAGTGTATATCCTATCCAGCCAGTGAAGTTCCCTTCCTTTTTCTGGAGGAGGAACTCAATTCCGTACGACCACGACCGTCCTGCTGTAACGTTACTCTCCCATTTGATGTCTTCCATTTCCGATGGTTCACCAATCTCCAGGAAAGAGGCCCCTGCCTTGTAGCCTATTACATTATTCATTGTCTTGTAATATCCCTCCATCGAGAATGAAATTCCGTGCTTGTCGAAATCCCTGACAATTCCCAAAGCCGCCTGTTTCGATCTCTGAGGCCTGATCCTGTCGGTCGAAGGAACCCAGAGATCCGTCGGAAGATTTATTCCCGTGTTTGTGAGCAGGTGAACATACTGGTTCATTGAAGCATAGGAAGCCTTTACTGCCAGTCCTGGTTTCACTCTCCAGGCAGCAGAAAGCCTCGGTTCAGGATACTGGTAGGTTACCTTGTCAGCAGTGAAATGGCTGTATCTTATTCCTGCATTGATCTTCAGGGCTTCGAGGGGCTGCCAGGTGTCTTCGGCATAGATACCCGCTTCCAGGCTGTTGACGTAGGTTACATCTCTTATACTCATCTGGTTGGGTATATCGCGCTCGACATATGCGTGCGGATTGAACCTGTGGAATATCCCTATCATTCCTGCCTTTATCCAGTGCCGGGGATCGGGGTGAAAATCCAGGTCGTGCTTAAAGGTTATGTCCTTGATCCCGGAATAATACTCGGCCCTGTAATCCTCGTTTTCAACCACGTTCCTGAATTTGTCATATATGCCGAAGGAGTATTTGCTGTAAACAACCGATGTGTTGGAGAACAGCTTGTTGCTGAAAAGGTGGTTCCATCTCAGGGTGGCTGTCGAGTTTCCCCAGAGGAAGCCTATGTTTTCACGATATCCCGACGATTTGTATTTCATATAGAATTTGTCTTTCCCGAAATACCCGCTCAGGTAAAGCTTGTTCTTCCTGTTGAAATCATAGTTGACCTTTGCATTGAGATCATAGAAATAATACCCTGTGTTGTCCTCATCAGAAATGGCGAAAACTGGCCTGAGCACCAGGTCGGCATAGGTCCGCCGGCCTGAGATGAGCAGTGATGACTTGTTCTTCTTAAGTGGTCCCTCAACCGTAATATTGGATGAAATTATTCCTATACCGCCCTCCCCGTGCCATTCTTCCCTGTTGCCCTCCTTCATATTCATTTCAAGTACTGACGAAAGCCTTCCTCCGTAACGTGCAGGAAATCCTCCCTTTGTAAGTTCAACGCTTTTCAGTGCGCTCCCGTTGAAGAGCGAGAAGAAACCGAAAAGATGGCTGGCGTTGTATACTATTGCATCATCAAGGATTATCAGGTTCTGATCGGGACCTCCGCCCCTGACGTACAATCCGCTGGAACCTTCCGAGCCTTTCTGAATGCCTGGCATCAGCTGAAGGACCTTTAGTACATCCTTCTCACCCATAAGCGAAGGGACCTCCCTTATCTGGGCTGTCTGAAGCTTCACGGAGCTCATTTTGGCCGACTCACTTTCCCTTTCGGGGCGGTCAGCATTAACCACCACTTCATTTAACAGCAGATTAGGGCTGAGCTCGATATTAAGCTCTGTGTCCTTGCGCAAGCCTGTCCTGATCGTCATGGTCGTGAAACCCACATAGGAGATTATCAGATCGACAGAATCGGCAGCAGGCAGGGTGAGAGAGTAAAATCCGTAGGTGTTGGTCACGGTACCGGTCTTCCGGTCGGGCAGGTAGATGTTCACTCCTATAAGAGATTCGCCGCTGACAGCTTCCCTGATGTATCCGCTTACTGTATGCCTGCCAGACGACCGCACCTGGCCTGCGACTTCAGAAGCCACAAAAATCATTAGCAATAACAGAAGCCGGACTCTCATTGACATTGCCTTTCCGTAAGAATAACTGCAATATTAATGATAAATCCCGGTTTTTACCTTTGCAATAAAGCTTAAACTTATTAACTTGCGGCGTTTTAAGGTATATGATTTCAAGGCTTAAATACAGCTTCATGATGCAGCGTCTCGGACGAAGGCTATACCATTGCCTGATGTTCTACAGCCTGTAATCAACATAATTTCCATCCGGCTTCTTCCGGATGGTTTTCCCTCTTTTTTTTAGTTTGTTGTTGTAATGAAAGGATTGATTTTCAGCGTTAAACGGTATTCGGTTCATGATGGTCCGGGAATAAGGGTGACCTTCTTCATGAAGGGCTGTCCTCTTTCATGCTGGTGGTGCCATAACCCGGAGGGGATATCACCGGAACAACAAACTGTTGTGCAGACGAGGAAGGTAGGGGATAAGGAATTTCACCGGGATGAACAGGTGGGTAAACTTTATTCAACCGGGGATATTCTTGAGATACTTGAACGGGAACGCATCTTCATAGAGCAATCGGGTGGGGGAGTTACGTTCTCAGGCGGTGAACCGATGATGCAGTATGAATTCCTTCTGGAGGCGCTGAAGGCCTGCAGGGAAAAAGGCTTCAATACTGCTGTTGATACATCGGGTTATTCCTCCGCTGAGAGTTTCATCTCAATAATGCCATTCACCGATGTTTTCCTGTTCGACCTGAAACATCCCGACGATGCACGTCATGTTGAATATACCGGAGTTTCCAATATCCGTATTCTTGAGAATCTTAAGATGATTATCGACAGTGGAAAGAATGTCATGATAAGGATTCCCGTTATCCCGGGGAAAAATGATGATGAAGCAACTCTTAATTCGATACGGAGTTTACTGATGAATCTTAAAAGAGACAATCTTGTTAAGGTAAGCCTTCTTCCATTTCACAGGATCGGAATTGCGAAATACAATAAATTCGGCCTGCCATACAGGATGAATGACACAGTGCCTCCGTCATCACAAAGGATGAACGATTTGAAGGAGTTTTTTGAGGTAACTGGTATTAAAGTGAAAGTTGGAGGGTAATTAGCCATAGGGTATTTACCCCCACCCCCAGGGGGGCTTAAAAAGGAATACGGATTTAAAGTCCCCCTTGGGGGATTTAGGGGTTGAGCAATCGGGAAAAGTAATTAATCGAACTAAAATTATGATACTTACAGAACGGGTAAAGAGACTGAGAGAGCAGAGCCTTAATGCGGTCGAAAAAATAACCGCCGAAAGAGCGCTGCTGATTACTGCATTCTATAAAAGCGATGAAGCGAGGGAGGTTTCAGCCCCGGTGCGCAGGGCCAGGGCTTTTGAGTATCTGCTCAGGAACAAAGCCATCTGCATAAACGAAGGAGAACTGATTGTCGGTGAACGCGGCCCAGAACCCAAGGCTACCCCGACCTATCCTGAAATAAGCCTTCACTCACTTGAGGATCTGGAGATACTCGATTCGAGGAAAAAGGTGTTTTTCAGGGTCGGTGAGGATGTGAAAAGGATCTACCGCGACGAGATAATTCCCTACTGGAAGGGCAAAAGCAACCGCGACAGGATCATGGGGCTGATGACACCTGAATGGATGAAAGCCTATAATGCAGGCATCTTTACCGAGTTCCAGGAACAGCGCGCCCCCGGCCACACCGTGCTTGGAGGGAGAATGTTCCGGACAGGCTTCCTTCAGCTTAAGGAAGAAATATGGGAAAGTCTTTCCTCACTCGATTATCTTAATGATTTCGAAGCTTTCGACAAGGCGGAGGAACTGAAGGCTATGGATATCGCATGCGATGCCATAATCATGTATGCCGGCAGGCACGCCGATGAGCTTGAACGTCTCGCCGGTTCAGAGAAGGACAGCACGAGGAAGAAAGAACTGGTTTCAATGGCTGCCGTCTGCCGGAGGGTGCCGGCACATGCTCCTGAAACGGTGCATGAAATGCTCCAGCACTACTGGTTCATTCACCTTGGTGTCATAACCGAACTGAATCCATGGGATTCATTCAACCCCGGCAGGCTTGACCAGCATCTTTTCCCCGTTTATAAAAAGGAAAAAGAGTCCGGATCCCTTACCGATGAAGAGCTGAGTGATCTTCTGGGGTGTTTCTGGGTGAAATTCAATAATCATCCATCACCACCGAAAATGGGTGTCACCGCCAGCGAAAGCAACACCTACACCGACTTCTGCCTGATAAACCTTGGAGGAGTAAAACCCGACGGATCGGACGCCGTCAATGAAATGTCATACATCCTTCTCGATGTGATAAGAGAAATGAGAATACTCCAGCCCAGCTCAATGGTACAGATAAGCAGGAAAAGTCCCGACAGGTTCATTCACAAGGCCCTTGACATTATAAAAACAGGATTTGGCCAGCCTTCCTGCTTCAATACTGACGCTATAATCCAGGAACTGCTCAGGCAGGGCAAAAACATAGTGGATGCCCGCAACGGAGGCGCTTCAGGATGCGTCGAAACAGGTGCTTTCGGGACGGAGGCTTACTGGCTGACAGGTTATTTCAACCTTACAAAGATACTTGAGGTAACCCTTAACAACGGGTTCGATAGGAGAACAGGTCTGCAGATAGGACCGGAGACAGGCCTGGCTTCAGGTTTTAAGACATTTGACGATCTGGTTGAGGCTTACAGGATCCAGGTAAGTTATTTCGCCGGCATAAAGATAAGGGGCAACAATGTGATAGAGAAAACCTTTGCCAGATGGCTGCCTGTGCCTTTCCTTTCACTCCTTGTTGAGGACTGCATTGCAAAAGGCAGGGATTACAACGGGGGAGGCGCAAGATACAACACCACCTATATTCAGGGGGTTGGTCTGGGTTCACTGACGGATATCCTTACTTCAATAAGGTTTAATGTCTACGACAGGAAAAACTACACCTGGGATGAACTGCAGAAAGCTGTTGATGACAACTTTGAAGGGCACGACCAGTTGAGATACGACCTTATTTATAATACACCCAAATACGGCAACGACGATGATTATGCCGATCAGCAGGCTGTTACAGTGTTTGAGATCTACTATGATGCTGTTAACGGTAAACCATGCTCCAGGGGCGGAGTGCACCGGATAAATATGCTGCCCACTACATCTCACGTCTATTTCGGCGGTGTAACCGGTGCCACGGCTGACGGAAGGAAAGCTTTCACTCCACTGTCGGAAGGGATATCCCCGAGTCAGGGTGTGGACAGCAACGGCCCCACCTCGGTGATAAAATCGGCATCAAAGATCGACCACCTGCGTACCGGAGGCACTTTGCTCAACCAGAAGTTTTCCCCTTCGTTCTTTGAGGATGAAGAGAGCTACAGCTGTCTTACATCGCTGATAAGGAGTTACTTCAGCCTCGACGGTCATCATATCCAGTTCAATGTGGTCAATGCCGAAACACTCCGTGAAGCCCAGAAGCATCCTGAATTGTACAGGGACCTTATTGTGAGGGTAGCCGGCTACAGCGATTACTTCAACGATCTCGGGGAGGATCTTCAGAACGAGATAATCCTCCGGACCGAGCACGAATCAGTCTGATTCCGGGAAAGGAACCTGAAGATACCTTATTTCTTCTTGTCTTTAACCTCGTTGAACATCGACGTAGCAGTGGCAACAATACCTGCAACATCAGCAAGGTTTGCCGGAAGAATTATTGTGTTATTCTGTTTGGCAAGATTTGCGAATCCGGTAAGGTATTGTTCGGCAACCCTCAGGTTGACGGCATTCAGACCGTTTTCTTCGGATATAGCCGTTGCAATGGCCCTGAGGCCGTTGGCAGTTGCAGTAGCCACCTGTTCAATTTCTGAAGCACGGCCGGCAGCCTCGTTGATCCTCCTTTGCTTTTCACCTTCCGATCTTAGTATGAATTCCTGCCTGTCCCCGTCGGCAACGTTGATTTTGGCCTGCCTGGCACCTTCCGACTCGGCAATGGTGGCCCTCTTTTCCCTTTCTGCCCTCATCTGTTTTTCCATTGCATCCTTTATGCTCTGGGGAGGAATAATGTTCTTTACCTCGTAACGGGTGACCTTTACACCCCAGGGTTCGCTTGCCTTGTCGACAGCCTCAACTATAGTGGCATTTATCGATTCGCGTTCCTCGAATGTACGGTCGAGCTCGAGCTTCCCGATAACGCTCCTCATTGTGGTCTGGGCTATCTGAATTGAAGCAAAGCGGTAGTTGTCGATCCCGTAAGAGGCTTTCTGGGGATCCAGAACCTGAAGGTAGAGGATTCCGTCAACTTCAACCGCAATGTTGTCGCGGGTTATGCATATCTGCGAGGCAACATCAATTGCCTGTTCCTTGAGGGTGTGCCTGTACCTTATCTTGTCGATGAAGGGGATAAGTACCTGGAAACCTGCCGTAAAAGTTGCCCTGTACTTTCCGAGACGCTCAACAATTATTGCTGTTCTCTGAGGTACAACCTTCACCATGGAGGAAATGAGGATGAAGGTCAGTATTATTATCCCTATAAGAATAATAGTAGTGCTGGGATTTGCTGCTGCCAGTGTAATTAGTGGTGCCATTTTTTATTTTATTTTTTAGGTTCAACAAACAGTTTAAAACTCTCCTTCGACCTGATAATGACAATCTGCCCTTCCTTAACGGGTTCCGTCGATTCAGCCTTCCATGAAGTACCCTTGAATTCGATCTTGCCGGTTTGCCCGGGACCAAAGTCATATAAGGCAACAGCTTCCTTTCCGGTGAATTCATCCTCCACCTGCTTTGATAATTCATCCTTGCTGTAAAAAAACCGCTTCTGTATCATCTTCCTCAGCAGTACGAGGGAAAGGACAGATGTGACGGCAAAGACAATGGCCTGAAGATTTATTCCCGGATCAGCAATCAGGCAAAGAAGTGCGGTGACCCATGCCCCTACTCCGAAAAAGAAGATGACAAATCCCGGAAGGACCAGTTCCAGAAGGAACAATGCAAGTCCGATTATAAACCAGACCAGTTCCGGTTTTGAAAAAAGAGATTGCATAGCGGTGGTGTTTTATAAATGTGTGATTGTTGTTTTCCTGTCAAGTAAAGATATAAAAAATCATAATAAAACTACTGACCCGGCCCGGATTGGAAAAAGGTCATTTTTTTTAGCCTTTACCCTCCGGCGATTAATGGAATATCAGTTTTTTTTCGTAAATTATTACACAATTTTAAACCTGAGACCAGATGGAAAAATTCTTTGATTATTTTGATGAAAGATACAGGCAATCAGTGCTTAGCAGCCCTGCTTCCGAAGATGGTCCCGTGATCACAATATCCCGTCTTACCGGGTGCGATGCCCGGGAAACGGCTGCCATTATTGTTGAAAAGCTGAATTCCATCCATAAAACGACAAAATGGAAATGGGTCGACAAGGATATCATCTTTTCCATTGCAAAGGAGCTGAATATCGATACCCAGCGTGTTGAGAGCTACTACAAGGGCATTAAGCTTTCCAATCTTTCCGAGATGATCATGGCTTTTTCGGGAGGGTTTGTAAGCGACCTCAGAGTTAAAAAGGCAATCAAGGATGTGGTGCTTACAATCTGCAAGGAGGGCCATATTGTCCTTGTGGGAAGAGGAGGTGTATCAATTGCGCATAATGTGAAGGATTCGCTTCATGTAAGGCTGGTGGCTCCTTTTGAATGGAGAGTGGATAACGTGATGAGGAAAAAGGAAATGGGTAGGGATATCGCTCAGAAATTCGTCACTGATACGGATGAGAAACGCGATGACCTTATCAGGACATTCATGGATAAAAAGGTCAGGAACATTGAAAGCCTGTTCGATGTGACTCTGAACAGACAAACGTTCTCCATCGCCGCTATAGCTGATATGGTGGTTTCAATGTACGACAGGAAGGTGGCAGAGGAGAAAGCTGAAAAGGAAAAGATCAAATCGCTTCTCTAGAACTCACTTAGTTCGCCGACTTTCTTTATGTGGACGCTCAGCCTGCTGTCGAGGCTCTTGCTGTAGGCATCCCAGTCAGTTATCGGCCTGCGGGCTACTCCGGTATCCATTGCTGCTCTTGCCACACAGGTTGCCACACACGAAATAAGCCTTGGATCGAGCGGCTTGGGTATTATGTATTCCTTGCCGAACGAAAGGCTTTTAAGGTTATATGCCCTGAGAACCACATCCGGAACCGGCTCCTTGGCAAGAAGGGCAAGCGCCTTCGCTGCAGCCAGTTTCATCTCCTCATTGATCGTGGTGGCCCTGACATCAAGAGCTCCGCGGAAGATGTACGGAAAACCGAGAACATTGTTTATCTGGTTTGGATAATCCGAACGTCCGGTTGCAAAGATCAGGTCGTCCCTTACCGACATGGCATCTTCATAGGTGATCTCCGGGTTTGGATTTGCCATGGCAAATACAACAGGGTGATCGGCCATTGAAGCCAGCATCTCCTTCGAAAGCATGTTGGCAGTTGAAAGACCAAGGAAAAGATCGGCTCCCTTAACGGCTTCCTCAAGGGTGTCAATATCCCTGAATGTGATGAATTCCTGTTTGTATTTATTGAGATCCTTTCTCTTACTGTTGATTACACCTTTACTGTCGGCCATCACAATGTTCTCTTTCCTTACCCCAAACTTCGTGTACAGCCTGGTGCAGGATATAGCTGCCGCACCGGCACCGCAGACAACCAGTTTCAGGTCCTCTATCTTCTTTCCGGAAATCTCGAGAGCATTCAGAAGACCGGCACTTGAAATTATTGCTGTTCCGTGCTGATCATCATGAAACACCGGAATGTCAAGCATCGCCTTCAGCTTCTCCTCAACCTCAAAACACTCCGGAGCCTTTATGTCCTCAAGGTTTATGCCTCCGAAAGTAGGGGCTATCCTGGCACAGATCTCAACCAGCTTGCCGGGATCCTTTTCATCTATCTCAATGTCGAATACATCAATATCGGCAAATACCTTGAAAAGAAGTCCTTTACCCTCCATAACCGGCTTGCCGGCCAGCGCCCCGATGTCGCCCAGACCAAGAACCGCGGTACCATTCGAAATTACTGCCACCAAATTCCCTTTTGCAGTAAAGGTGTAAGCGTCTTCCGGCGTTTTCTCAATCTCGAGGCAGGGATAGGCTACGCCCGGTGTATATGCCAGACTCAAATCATATTGAGTGCAATAAGGCTTTGTAGGTATTACTTCGACCTTCCCGTGACGCCCCCTGCTATGATAGAGGAGTGCATCTTCCCTTGTGATCTTTGGCATGGACTCTTAATTTTATAGCACGAATTTACATTTTTTAAACTCATCTCTTTTGCATTAACGACAAAATTCAATACTTTCAGCACTTAAAACCTGATTCCCCATGGCCACAGATAAAATTAACATCTCCAGGATTTCCCCGGTCCTTATGGCTTTCTTCGTAATGAGCTTCGTCGACCTTGTAGGCATAGGCGTCGACCGCGTCAGCAAGGATATGAGCCTGAGCGCAACGGTAGCCCAGCTTATTCCCTCGGCAGCTTTTCTCTGGTTCTTCATATTGTCTGTGCCTGTCGGGGTTATGCAGTCGAGGCTCGGCAAGAAAAACATGCTTAACATAGGGATGGGAGTAACTGCCCTGGGATTACTTGTCCCTTTCCTTTTTTATACCTTCCCCATGGTCCTGGCAGGATTTGCTCTTCTTGGAATAGGAAATACAATTGTGCAGGTTTCAGCTAACCCGTTGCTGGTGGATGTGGTCCCGGGCAACAGGGCATCGAGCTTTCTGAGCTTCTCCCAGTTTGTCAAGGCTGTCGGATCGATGATAGGGGCCCCTCTGGCTGGTTTTTTCGCACTACAATTCGGCGACTGGAAAATACTTTTCCTGGTATTCGGCGTAGTCTCAATACTGGCAGTCCTGTGGCTCGGCTCGGCAAAGATCGAAGAAAGAGTGACGGAGGAATCCAAAACAACTTTCGCCTCGTCCTTCAAACTATTGGGCAATGGTTTTGTACTGCTTATGGTCCTTTCAATCTTCCTGGTTGTAGGTGTCGACGTCGGATTCAACTCCAACTCGGGTCAGTTCCTTATTAAAAGATTCGGAATTGACCAGACTGCGGCCGAGTCAGGACGAAGTATCTACTTCCTCGGCCGTATGCTCGGAACCTTTGCCGGAGCAATCCTGCTAACAAAGATATCAACAGGCAAATTCTTCATGTGGACATCACTTCTGGGCATCCTCTGCCTTACCGCAATCGTTCTTGTAAAATCTTCAGCCATGGCCTGGGTGCTTGTGTTCCTTATCGGTCTGGCTGTCGCCAATATCTGGCCCCTCGTCTTCTCGATTGTAATAGGCAGATATCCTGGCAAAAGCAATGAAATATCGGGACTGGTGATGATGGCAATATCGGGGGGAGCTGTTATCCCGCTGCTCGTTGGCTGGGTAAGCGATATCAGCAACATTGCTCTCGGAATGACAATACTCATTGCCTGCATGGTTTACCTGTGGGTGGTTTCGGTCTATTGCCTTAAAAAGCAGTGATCGTTGGATAAATGAGAAAACTCTTTGTATTTTCATTTTGAAACCTGCATATTGCAGGCAAGGAAAATTTTACCGGATACCGGTATATAACACGGAGAAATAATACTTTACGAAATAGATAATAATATGAAAAAAGAGAATCTGGGCAGGCGTGATTTCCTTAAGAAAACCACTGCCGCCGCATTTGCTTTTACGATTGTTCCGCGACATGTTCTTGGCGGACAGGGATATACTGCACCAAGTAATCAGTTGACAAAGGGGATTATCGGTGTCGGAGGAATGGGCAGGGGACATTTCGAGTACGAAGGAACCCGCCTCCTCGCTGTCTGTGATGTTGATAAGAATCATCTTGATCAGGCAATTGCCGCGGCCGGAGGCAAGATTTCAGGTTACCGGGATTTCCGCGAACTAATTGCCCGGCAGGAGATCGATGTTGTTCATATCGCAACACCTCCACACTGGCACGGCATAATGTCGAAGATGGCAGCCGAAGCCGGCAAGGACATCTGGTGTGAAAAACCGATGACAAGAACCATAGGAGAAGGTATAAAGGTTGTTGAGGCAGTCCAGAAGACAGGCCGGATGTTCCGCCTTAATACCTGGTTCAGGTTCAAGGATCAGTTTTATGGTCTGGGTACCACAGTGAAGCCTCTTAAAAAGCTGGTTGACAGCGGAGTGCTCGGATGGCCCCTGAAAGTGACAGTAAGCGGAATAACCGGCTACGACTGGAAATTCTACTGGAGCGGCCTTCATAACCTGAAACCGGAACCTGTCCCCTCTGAACTGGATTATGATTTCTGGCTCGGCCCGGCTCCCTATAAGCCATACAATGCCGAGAGAGTCCATTCAAAATTCCGCGGCTACTGGGATTACGACGGAGGCGGCCTGGGCGACATGGGTCAGCACTACCTCGATCCCGTGCAGTATCTGCTCGGAAAGGATGACACCGGACCCGTATCGGTCGAAATAGATGCCCCGCAGCAACACTATGATGCCGTGGGATCGTGGCGCAGAATAACCTATACTTATGCCGACGGTTGCAAGATCATACTCGACGGTGAGAACCGCGACAAGGATGCGGCTTATATCGAAGGACCGCACGGCAAGGTATACAAGGGCTTCAGGTCAGATGTAAAGGATATGCAGAAGCTTATCGACTCCCTGCCTGATCCGGAACCGCAGATAGCAACTTTCTCCGAATCGGTAATGACAAGGAAGAAGTTTGCCCTGAATGAATCGAACGGTCACAGATCGTGTACAGTGGTTAATCTTGGAATAATTGCCCTGCGTCTGGGCCGTAACCTGAAATTCGATCCCGTCAATCAGCAGTTTGTCGATGATGACGGTGCCAACAGGCTTATTAACCAGCCAATGAGGGGTGAATGGAAAATTTAAACAGGTCGTAATTTGAATCCTGCATCCCGGATAATTTTAATTCCGGACCTGCGGACTCCACATGATCATTAACATCAAAAAAATCAAAAATGAAAATAAAAACAATCATACTTGCATGCTTAACCCTTCTGGTCCTATCGGGAACTTCCTGGTCCCAGGACAGAAGGACTTTGCAGACAAAGGTTGCGGATCTCCTTGCCCGGTTCCCGGCCAACGACCTGGTATACACCGATAAACTGATGGGCGATATGCTGGCCCTGGGCGAAGAAGGTATAAAATTAATCTGTAATCAGATTATTCCTGCAGGCACCGGCGACGATACCCGGGCGCGGTTTGCGGTTGAAAGCCTCTCGAGGTTCCTTTCTCAGAAGGGAAAGGAATCGGACAGAACCTCGTGGGAGAAGGTTTGCATTACTTATGCCACTTCTCAGAAAGAGAACGGGGTAAAGGATTTCTTCATGAAACAGCTCCAGACAGTGGGAGGGGATGCTTCGGTTGATGCCCTGAAAAGTTACCTCGCCGACAAGGATATGTGCTACCCCGCCCTCGCTGCCATCCAGGCTGCCGGAGGAGTAAAAGCCGAGGTTGCACTGGCCGAAGCCCTCAGAAACAGACAACTTCCATGTGCCGCCGCGGTGATGAATACCCTGGCATTGATGAATTCCAGAATTGCTGTTAACGAATACATTGCCTGGTCTTCCGACATTAATGTCAATACCCGGTCGTCGGCACTGAACGCCCTGGCCGCCAGTGCGAGCCCCGCAGCCCTTCCTGTACTGATGAAGGCTGCAAAATCGGTGCTTTACCGCTGGGAAGTCAGCGGAGCAACTGCATCCCTTCTAAAATATGCCCATAACGTCGGAAATAAAGGCGACCTGAAGACCATGGATAAGATCTGCAAGCTGGTGATGGCCAAAACCAAGGATAAACTGAACGTACAATACAAATCACAGGCTCTTGCAACCTATGCGGGCTTTCACGGATTCGATGCTTTCGATGTTCTGAGAAAAGCATCGGAGTGGCCCGATAAAACTTACAGGAATGCTGCTTATGAGGCTTCCCTGGCTATTCCGGGGAAAGAGATCATCTCCGCCTGGATTTCATATTATCCAAAGGCAAAAACCGATGCAAGGCCTGAAATAATTTCCATGCTAGGCCGCACCGGCGATGATTCTGTTCTCCCGATTATCTCAATTGCACTGCAGGATGCAGATTACAGGGTAAGGGCAGAAGCCGCAGCAGCCATCGCAGCTGTCCGCGGACCGGCTGCGGTACCCGAACTGATTGAATTTATGAAAAATGCCACCGGACAGACCGACCAGGAAGCTGTTAAGTCTGCCCTGATGTCTGTGGCGGGAAACAAGGAAATAGCCCTGCTGAAACCGGTGCTGGCCGATGGTTCGTCCATTGCACGGAAAACAGCTATAGAGCTTATGGCATGGAACAAGGGAAATGAATATTTCAGGGAGGTTCTTCCTTTTGCCTCTTCACCTGAGGAACCGGTTCGCACTGCAGCAGTTAAGGCTCTCTCGAGCCTTTCAGGACCTGCCGATCAGAATGATCTTATAAACCTCCTGACTTCTGTTCAGGATAAGGCCTATATAGCCGACCTTCAGTCAGCGCTTGCATCAGCTGCAACAGCTATCGACGATCCATCCTCGCGTTCCGATGTAATTCTCAGGGCACTCAAAAACAGCACGGCAAAGGAACGACTCATTCCGGTACTTGCCACAACAGGAGGAAAGGATGCTCTCGACCTGGTTCTCAACGAATTCGAGCTTGGAAACCCGGATATGAGGGATATTTGCTTCAAAACACTTACATCATGGGGTGACTACACTGCTTCATCAGCCCTTTATGAAATAGTTTCTTCGCGCAACAAGACTTTTGAGGATCAGGCTTTCAGGGGATATATCAGACAGGTTAGAACTGCTCCCATCACCGATGAGCAAAAACTTCTGCTTTACAGGAAGATATTGCCTTTCGCCCTCAGTGCCGACAGAAAAAATGAGATACTGACACAGCTTGGCAGACTCAGGACCTATCCGGCATTGTTCCTGGCCGGGACTTTCCTCGATGATCCCGAAACCTCATCAGCAGCTGCCTCTGCCGCTATGGTTATCGCTCTTCCTTCAGCAGAGTCAAACACCGGTATGTACGGTAATATTGCAAGGGAGATACTGACGAAGACAGCGCAGAAACTGACCGGTCCGGAGAGCGAATACAATAAGGAAATGGTTGTCAAATACCTGGCCTCCATGCCTTCTGATGAAGGATTCAAACCAATGTTCAACGGCAAGGATCTGACCGGATGGCAGGGTCTTGTTGAAAATCCGATTGCAAGGTCAAAAATGAGAAGAGTTGACCTTGAAAGGAGGCAGGAAGAGGCTAATCTGATGGTGCCTGCCAACTGGAGTGTCAAGGATGGCTCCATCTGGTTCAACGGCAATGGAAGCAACCTTTGCTCCGTCCAGGAATACGGCGACTTCGAGATGCTTGTCGACTGGAAAATCACAAAGGACGGCGACAGCGGAATCTATCTCAGGGGAACACCCCAGGTACAGATATGGGATACCTCCAGAACCGATGTGGGAGCTCAGGTGGGCTCAGGCGGCCTTTACAACAACCAGGTCCATCCTTCCAAACCGCTGAAGGTGGCTGATAACCCGGTCGGAGAATGGAATACTTTCAGGATAATCATGGTAGGAGAGAAGGTATCGGTCTGGCTGAACGGAGAACTGGTGGTCGATAACGTTACAATGGAAAACTACTGGGACAGAAAAATCCCCATTTTCCCCAAGGGTGCGATAGAACTTCAGGCACACGGGACAGATCTGGCTTTCAGGGATATTTATGTCAGGGAAATCAGCGACAAGGAATTCAATCTGACAGATGAAGAAAAAACCGAAGGCTTTGTCTCTCTTTTCAATGGCAGAAACCTCGACAACTGGGTGGGAAATACCCAGTCGTATGTGGTCGAGGATGGAATGATAGTGATCAAACCGGAAAACGGCAGCGGGGGAAATCTATACACCGCAAAGGAATTTTCCGACTTTGTCTTCAGGTTTGAATTCATTCTTACCCCGGCAGCCAATAACGGTCTTGGAATAAGGACTCCCCTTGAAGGCGATGCCGCCTATGTCGGCATGGAACTGCAGATTCTCGATAATGATGCAGACGTGTATGCAAAACTGCAGCCATACCAGTATCACGGCTCGGTTTACGGGGTTATCCCTGCAAGGCGCGGCTTCCTGAATCCCCTTGGCCAGTGGAACTACCAGGAAGTATATGTCAAGGGAACGCACATCAAAATTACCCTGAACGGAACAGTGATACTCGATGGAGATATTGCGGGTCCGCGCGACAATGGCACCATGGACAACAACGATCACCCCGGACTGAAGAACACGACGGGACATATAGGTTTCCTCGGACACGGTTCGGTGGTCAAATTCAGAAATATAAGAGTAAAAGACCTTTCATTATAGAAATACCTTTCCCATGAAGATCAGAATCCTTATCCCTTTCCTTCTGGCAGCCGTTTTTACCGCCTGCTCACAGGCCGGTCCGCCGGAACCTTACGGACCGCTCCCTTCGGAGAGGCAGCTTGCCTGGCATGAACTGGAATATTATATGTTCGTTCATTTCACGGTAAATACATTCACTGACAAGGAATGGGGTTACGGCGACGAGAAGGAGTCGGTTTTCAATCCTTCGGCCCTTGACTGCCGTCAGTGGGCAAAGACAGCAAGTGAGGCAGGGATGAAGGGTATCATAATCACAGCCAAACACCACGACGGATTCTGCCTCTGGCCCTCTGCACTGACTGAACATTCAGTTAAGAACTCCCCGTGGAAGGATGGAAAGGGTGATGTGCTGAAGGACCTCAGGGAAGCCTGTGATGAATACGGACTCCTTATGGGTGTTTATCTTTCGCCCTGGGACAGGAATTCAGCAGTGTACGGTACCCCGGAATACCTGGTCTACTACAGGGACCAGCTGAGGGAACTGCTTACAAACTACGGTGATATCTTTGAAGTATGGTTCGATGGCGCCAATGGTGGTGACGGTTATTATGGCGGGGCAAGGGAAACCCGCCGCATCGACAACAAAACATACTATGACTGGCCCAATACTCACAAAATTGTAAGGGAACTTCAGCCCGGAGCAGTCATGTTCAGTGATGCCGGCCCCGATGTAAGATGGGTCGGCAACGAAAGCGGAATGGGAAGCCTTACAAACTGGTGCCTCCTGAATAAGGATGAAATGTATCCCGGCGGCGATTTTGCAAGAATCCTCGGGGAAGGACATGAAGACGGAAATTACTGGGTACCTGCCGAGGTGGATGTGTCAATACGCCGCGGCTGGTTCTATCACGAATCACAGGACTCGATGGTCAGAAGTCCGGAGAATCTTATGGAACTTTACTATTCATCCGTGGGACGCAACAGCAACCTACTTCTGAACGTTCCTCCCGACAGGAGAGGCTTGCTTCACGAAAAAGACGTCGCCTCGCTTATGGGATTCAGGGAACTGCTGGGGAAAGAGTTTGCCAGCGAACTTGCGGCCGGGAAAAAGGCCACCTCTGACGTGTCAAGGGGTAAGGGCTACAAAGCCGGCAACGTGAATGACGGAGATCCTGCCACCTACTGGGCCACCCCCGATGAGGTGACAACCGGAAATGTTGTTATCGATTTCGGAACGGAAACAGAGGTGAACAGAATACTGCTCCAGGAGTATATCAGGCTTGGACAACGTGTTCAGGAGTTCAGGGTGGAAGCCTTTACCGACGGATCATGGCAGACACTGATCGACGGTACTACAATCGGCTACAAGGTAATAAGGAAATTCCCCGTTGTGAGTACATCAAAGATCAGAGTGACAATATTAAAATCAAAGGCAACTCCCCTGATTTCGAATATTGAACTCTACAGGTCTCCCGGCGAATAGCAAAAATTATTAATAAAGACTGCGTTTATTTCAGGGGAATCAGCTCTTCCGGACTGACTTTACTATCTTCAGGGTGTCGGCGACCTTTGCTGCCATCCCATCCCAGTCCTTTTTCTGAATAAACTCTTTGGTGATCAGGTTTGAGCCGATACCTACACATGAAGCTCCTGCGTCAAACCACTCCTTAAGATTTTCGACAGTCGGCGCCACACCTCCGGTCGGCATGAGGTTCGACCACGGACATGGCCCCTTTACCGATTTTATAAAGTCGGGACCGCCTACCGACATTCCGGGGAATATTTTTATGTATTCTGCTCCAAGCTCTTCAGCATAGTTCACCTCCGACAACGATCCGCAACCGGGAATCCAGAGAATTTTCCTCCTGTTGCATACCTTCGACATTTCAGGGTTGAGAAGGGGAGAGACAATAAAATTGGCGCCCAGCTGAATATAGAGTGATGCAGTGCCGGCATCAACAACCGAACCAACTCCCAGCATCATGCCGGGCAATTCCCTGATTGCCCATTTATTGAGATCGCTGAAAAGCTCGTGGGCAAAGTCGCCCCGGTTGGTGAATTCAAATATGTTGATCCCCCCTTTGTAACAAGCGGTTATCACGTTCCTGCATATTTCGGGATCGCTCTGATAGAAAATCGGAATGATGCCTGTTTCCTGCATCCTTATTAGTACTTCAATCCTGCTGAATTTTGCCATGGTAATACAGATATAGATACAAATTTATCAAAAAAACCATAGCTGCAAATAACATAATATTGCCTTGGTGCCTTTATGCCTTAACGCCTTTATCGCAATTGCGAACCAGGTACGGGGTCGGTGAATATATAATCCGGATTTGACACATATCCAGCTCTTTCAGAGCTGTACTGCATGGGGGTGGCTGCTTACCTCCGGTTGCACCGGAGGTTATTCACATTAAGCCACTGTCGTGGCTTCCGATAATTGCCGGAAGCTCCTTTGGAGCTTTGTCTCCACATGAACGGATCCGTTTGGTATATATCTGTACGTCTTCATGCTGTTTCTAAATCCCTTCGTCTCTTCGTCCCTCCGTCTATTCGTCTTCCTCCCGCCTCACTCCTTCTCCCTTTCTCCCCTTCTCCCTTTCTCCCCTTCTCCCTTTCTCCCTTTCTCATCTTCTCCCTTTCCATTTATCTATTAAATCTCTATCTTAGCTGATCATTTTTCAAAGATGGCCCTGAACTATATCTGGATCGCATTTTTCCTTATCGGTTTCATCGTTGCTCTTGGTCAGCTGATATTTTCCGGCAACACAACGATATTCAACGATATGATTAACTCCACCTTTGCGAGTGCAAAGACGGGTTTCGAGATATCGCTTGGTCTTACAGGCGCCCTCACCCTGTGGATGGGACTGATGAAGGTGGGTGAGAAAGGCGGGGTCGTCGGTATGCTTGGAAGACTGTTCGGTCCGTTTTTCGAAAAATTATTTCCGGAACTTCCCAAAGGCCATCCGGCATACGGATCCATGATACTGAATTTTTCCGCAAATATGCTGGGGCTCGATAATGCAGCCACACCGATGGGACTTAAGGCAATGAAGGAAATCCAGGATTCAAACCCTAAAAAGGATACAGCCTCAAATGCACAGATTATGTTCCTGGTGCTCAATGCTTCCGGTCTGACAATAATCCCCGTGAGCATCATGGTCTACAGGACCCAGCTGGGTGCCGCCAATCCTGCTGATATCTTCATACCGATACTGATTGCCACCTATGCTGCCACTCTTGTGGCTATGATAAGCGTAGCCATAGTGCAGAAAATAAACCTCTTTGATAAGGTTGTAGTGGCTTACATGGGCGGGCTGACAGCAATTATTGCCGGGATAATATACTACTTCAGCACCCTCCCTAAAGAGCAGATAGCCAATGTTTCTACCTTTGCGGCAAATTTCATCCTCTTCACCATAATAATACTGTTTATTATACTGGCCCTTGTGAAAAAGGTAAATGTGTATGATGCATTTATAGAAGGAGCGAAAGAGGGGTTCGGTGTGGCGATCAAAATAATACCCTTCCTGGTGGCTATCCTGGTGGCAATCGGGATATTCAGGGCTTCGGGTGCCATGGATTTCATAATTAAAGGCTTTGAGCATTTTTTTGCCTGGCTGGGTTTCGATACACGCTTTACAGGAGCTCTTCCCGTAGCATTTATGAAACCCCTCAGCGGAAGCGGTGCAAGAGGCCTTATGATCGATGCAATGACAACATACGGAGCCGATTCCTTCCTTGGCCGGCTGTCATGCACCCTCCAGGGAGCAACTGATACAACCTTCTATATTATAGCAGTTTATTTCGGTTCGGTGGGAGTGAAGAATACCCGTCATGCCATTGGCTGCAGCCTGCTGGCTGACCTGGCTGGTGCAGTTACTGCTATACTCGTTGCTTATCTGTTCTTTGGGTAAAGCCCAATGAAGAACCGGTTCAAAGGGAGGAGATTTTTTAACATGGTGCCTTTGCTCCCCGGTGGCAAAATAAATGCCGCTAAGGCGCGAAGACACTAAGATTCACTAAGTCAATGCATTAATATTTCAACTACATCAGACGTTAAACAATAATATATATATATGAAAAGGAATCTCACGCTTTCGTTATTTGTTGTTTTTTTTATTTCCTGTAATCAGTCTCCTCAAACGATGACCGGATTACCTGAATCTGAAATCCTTTCAATTGATTCTGCTGAAGTGACCAATGATTTCTATGACAATACTGAAACATTCAGCCTGCCTCTGCCTGAACTTACAGTCGGCGGGGAGATTGTCAATCCGGGGAAAGTCGATTTCTCATCGCTTTCAAGACATTCGGTTATTGTAAAAGAAACTCTCCTGGATCCCGAGGGAGGCGACAGGTTCGTGGGAGCATACAGGTACGACGGGTATTCCCTGTTCGATATTCTTAAAAACATTAAAGTTCAGAAATCAAATTCTGAAGAATTCAACTCGGTTATAGACCTTTTTGTGGAGATTGAAAATGCTGCAGGTGAAAAGGCTGTCTTCAGCTGGGGGGAGATCTATTATCCCAACAACCTCCATAAAATTCTTATTGCCGACAGAGTTTCAAGGATAGTCCCGTCAAAAACCAACGATCTCTGGACTCTTCCTGCTGAAGGCAGGATTGTGGCTGGCAGCGACCTAATTACCGAAAGAAACATATCCTCGCCGGTTAGAATATCCATAAGGTCATTCCCTCAATCGTTCACTGTTGCCCGGGGAATGTCGCCCATGTTTTCAAAGCAGATAGCGCTTTTTATAAACGGATCACCGGCCGGAACAATAACCGGTTATCCTGCCGGCATGCATGAAACAACCTTTAATACGATATTCTACGGCAGGGGCAAGGGTATTCACAGCACTGAACCTTTCAGCGGGGTTATGCTGAAGGATGTACTTTCGGCCTCTTTCCCTGCCAGTCGCAACAACCTGCGATCAGGCATCATGTGCATTGCTGCAGAGGATGGCTACCGTTGCACTGCGTCATTTTCGGAGATCTTCAACAGGAATGATCAGCAGGAACTCCTTCTTATCAGGACTGAGCCGGGAGAGGACGGCGGGCTGTTCAGGGTCTTTCCGGCCTGCGATTTCTTCTCCGACAGGGCAATAAAATCAGTGAAGGAGATACATCTTGGTTTCTAATAAGCCTGTGTCATGAATCCTGCCCTGATCTCACTGCTTGTACTCATCTCAATAATACTGATTATTGCACTGACCACCAGGTTCAGGGTTCACGCCTTCATGGCCCTTTTTATTGTCTCACTTCTCCTTGCCGCTGTTACACTTCCTCCCGATTTGATTATCAAGACCATGAAGGAGGGATTCGGCAGTACAATGGCCTCAATCGGCTTTCTCATAATTTTCGGTGCCATGATCGGGGTTATTCTCGACAGGACCGGAGGTACGCTGAGCATTGCAGGCTATATCCTTTCGAAGACCGGGGAGAAGAGAAGTCCAGTTGCATTGGGGATAACAGGATTCATAACCGGACTCCCCATCTTTTGCGATTCGGGGTTTATTGTGCTTAGCGGACTTGCCAAATCGCTCAGCAGGAAATCAGCCATTTCCATGCCCTTTATGGCAACGATCCTCGCAACCTCGCTTTATTCAGTTCATTGCCTTATTCCTCCTCATCCCGGCGCCCTGGCTGCAGCGGGGATGGTGGATGCCAATATCGGTTATCTCATTGTGGCGGGAATCCTGTTCGCCATTCCGGGGGCTCTTTCAGCCTGGTTATGGAGCGCCTGGGCATCACGGAAATTCAAAGCATCATCGCCCTCACCGGATATTACTGCAGAAGATAATACCCCGCAGAAACTTCCGCCGGTTCTGCTCTCATTCCTTCCGATAGCAGTACCTCTTCTGCTTATTACGGCCAAATCCCTGACCGGACTATTCGATCCTGATGGCAGATCAATTTTAACAAAGATATTCGAACTGCCTGGCGAACCGGTCATTGCACTTTTTATCGGTGTCCTGTTTTCACTTCTTCTGCTGAAACAAAAATCAATCGAAGGTATGAATTCCGTCTTTGCCGACGCTGTTCTTAAAGCCGGCCCGATATTGATAATAACGGCAGCTGGAGGAATGTTCGGGATGGTGATACGATCGACCGGAATAGGGGAAATCCTTGGGGAACAACTCGCCGGAAGCGGGATAGGACTTGTGATTCCCTTCCTGGTGGCAGTGATAATGAAGACTGCCCAGGGTTCTTCGACAGTGGCTATAATAACCGCCGCATCAATAGTGGCGCCAATGCTCGCTTTGCTGGGGCTGGGATCCGAATGGGGCAGGGTGCTTGCAATGCTTTCAATGGGCGCCGGATCGATGATAGCATCGCATGCAAATGATTCATATTTCTGGGTGGTGACAAACTTCTCCGACATTAAGGTTGGGGATACCCTCAGGGTTTATACAACATCCACCATAGTGATGGGAACAGTGGTTTTTGCCTGCGTCTGGCTGGTTTCATTGTTTGTTCTGTAATTATATTGTTATGAGAAACAGGGATACTGCAAAACAGATCTTTCTTGCCGGTGTAAGAAGCGTGCTTCCCGAGAAGCTTATTACTGACACACTGAGTCTTAAGGGACAGGTACTTGTTGCAGGCAGCCACGAGATCTCCCTCGGGAGTGTTGAAAATATCTGGGTTATAGGTGCCGGAAAAGCCAGCGCCGCCATGGGACATTATGTCGAATGCATTCTTGGCGACAGGATTCGCGGCGGCCACATTGTTGTCAAGTATGGTCACTCATGTCTTCTCAAAAAGATCAGGGTCACCGAGGCCGGACACCCCCTGCCCGATGAAAATGGATTCAGGGCCACACGCGAAATTGTTGATATAGCAAACAGGGCATCCGGTAACGATCTGGTGATCTGTCTTATATCAGGAGGAGCATCGGCCTTGCTTGCCGATCTTCCCGGTGGATTACTTCCTGAGGAACTCTATATAGTGAATAATCTTCTTGTAAGAAGCGGCGCCACAATTAATGAGGTCAACTGTGTCAGGAAACACCTTTCATCAGTTAAGGGAGGTCAGCTTGCACGAACCATCCGGCCTGCACGGCTCGTCACCCTCATTATATCGGATGTAATTGGAAATCACCTCGATGTTATCGGATCCGGACCAACAGTGCCTGATACAACAACCTTTGCCGACGCGCTTGCCGTAATTGAAAAATACAACCTTGCAGGAGATGTTACACGGGGAGTGCTTAATTACATCCGCGACGGATGTGCGGGATATCATCCCGAAACGCCAAAGCCGGGCGACCTGATCTTTGAAGGTACCCTGAATGTGATTGCCGGCACTAACCAGGCTGCCCTGAGAGCCTGCAAAAACGAGGCAGCGAAGCTGGGTTTCAGTTCATATATAATCGATACCGGACTTGAGGGAGATGTGGATACTGTTTGTGAATCAATACTAAACACTGCAATTTCATTCAGGAACAACCAGGATATTCCAAAGCCGGCCTGCCTTCTGTACGGAGGGGAGACTACAGTCAGAGTGACCGGCAGCGGCCTTGGAGGTAGGAACCAGCACCTGGCCCTTTCGGCTGCAATCAAGCTTAAGGATATCCCGGGAATTACAATCCTTTCTGCCGGTACTGACGGCACCGACGGCCCCACAGACACAGCAGGGGCGGTTGCTGATTCGGATACTTTCGCTGAAGCAGCTTCAATGAATGAGGATCCTCTAAATTATTTCGCCGATTTCAACTCCTTTAACTTCTTCCGGCAGGTCGGCGGATTAATTACTACCGGTCCGACTTATACAAACGTCATGGATATCGTGGTGGTCATAGTGGAATGATCTCACGTATGATTTTATTATATTTGTGAGGAACCCCGTGCAGCCATACCAGGCCCGGAAAATTTAATCATGCATGAAAGCCCTTGTACTGGAAGAGTATAATAAACTTGTTTATAAGGATGTCGCCGATCCGGTTATTTCACCCGGTGAGGTCCTGATAGGAATTAAAGCCTGCGGCATCTGCGGATCGGATGTCCACGGCCTTGATGGAAGCACCGGGAGAAGGATTCCTCCCATTGTTATGGGCCATGAAGCTTCAGGAGTTATAGTGTCGGTAGCACCGGAGGTTAAAGGGTGGAAACCCGGCGACAGGGTGACCTTCGACTCTACCGTGTACCCGCTGAACGACTGGTACACCCTCGAAGGCAGGTATAACCTGAGCGATAACAGGGAAGTAGTTGGCGTCTCGCCGGGTGATTACAGGCGCAACGGGGCTTTTGCCGAATTTCTTGCAGTGCCTCAGCATATCCTTTACCGCATCCCCGATTCAGTGTCGTTTGAACAGGCGGCAATGGTCGAGGCGGCTGCAGTCGCACTTCACGCAATAAACCTTGCATCCCTGAAAACCGGCGACTCGTGCGTGGTTGCAGGAGCCGGGATGATAGGCTCTTTCCTGATTCGTCTGCTTAAGATAGCAGGGGCAGGACTTGTGATTGCCGTCGACAATGATCCTGTAAAGCTTGAAAATGCAGGGAAAAGCGGAGCCGATCATGTCTTCAATACTTCAGATG
Organism: Bacteroidales bacterium; assembly: GCA_034004115.1. Lineage (GTDB taxonomy): Bacteria > Bacteroidota > Bacteroidia > Bacteroidales > VadinHA17 > LD21. The sequence goes on from JAVEXG010000001.1 coordinate 80,808, forward strand.
GTGATGTTGCGGAAGGGATTAAAGCCCTGACCGGCAGGAGAGGAGCAGGTGTCTCGTTCGAAGCAGTTGGCAAAGGCGAAACGGTAAACCTGGCAATCGACTCTACCAGGAAGGGAGGAACGGTAGTCCTTGTCGGAAATACGTCAAAGACAATCGATTTCCCCCTTCAAAAGGTTGTTACCTCTGAAATCAGGGTACTTGGCAGTTGTGCCATCAGGGGCGAATACGACGCCATACTGACCCTGATGAAGGACGGAAGGCTTGATGTCTCCGATATGATTTCCGCAGTAGCTCCACTGTCAGAGGGAGCAGAGTGGTTCAGAAAACTGTACAACAAAGAAGGTGATCTGAAAAAAGTGATCCTTGTACCTTAAATATCATTCATGAAACAGGAAAGGATTTTTAATATTTCGATTGCAGGCTGCGGTAAAGTTGCACATCTGCATGCAAAAGCACTACTGAATCTGCCGCATGCACGTCTGGCAGGTGTATGGAGCCGGACACCGGAAACAGCACGTAAGTTTGCATCTGAATATAAGACTGAAGCCTATACGGATATATCCAGGATGGTTGGTGAGAATAAGACCGACCTTGTGATCGTCTGCACGCCTCATCCCTTCCACAGGCAGCCCGCCATTGAAGCTGCCGATGCCGGGGCCAGTGTTCTTGTAGAAAAACCACTGGCCTCAGATCTTGGCGATTGCGATGCGATAATCAATGCCTGCAAGGCCGGGAATGTCAAACTCGGTGTTGTGAGCCAGCGAAGGTGGTACTCACCTTCAATGAGAGTGAAGCGGGCAATCGAAGACGGAAAGATAGGAAAGCCCGTTCTGGCAACCATAACCATGCTTGGTTGGCGCGACAGGGAATACTATGATGCTGATGCCTGGCGCGGAACATGGAAGGACGAGGGAGGAGGAGTTCTTGTTAACCAGTCACCCCACCAACTCGACCTGATGCTCTGGTATATGGGAGATATCGATGAGGTCTATGGCCTCTGGCGTAACCTGAACCATCCTTACATCGAAGTTGATGATACTGCACTTGCAATCGTTAAGTTTAAAAGCGGGGCAATCGGAAATATCCTTGTAAGCAATTCACAAAAACCGGGCTTATTCGGGAAAGTGCATATTCACGGTGAAAACGGGGCTTCGGTCGGAGTACAGACCGACGGAGGCGCAATGTTCATTGCAGGCAGGTCGGGCGTTGCCGAGCCTCCGGTAAATGACCTCTGGACTGTACCCGGAGAAGAAAATATGCTTGCACAATGGATTAAGGAGGATACTGAGATATTCAACAAATATGATCCTACGGTTTACTACATGCAGTGCCAGATAGAGGATTTCCTGAAAGCAATCGTGAACGATACCGAGCCAATGGTTACCGGCGATGCCGGACGGAAAACCGTAGAACTTTTTTCAGCTATCTACCGTTCAACGCGCGACAATACCCCGGTCAAGTTTCCGCTCAAGCCTCAAGCCTCACGCCTCAAACCTTAAGCCTCACACCTCAAACCTCAAACCTCAAACCTCAAACCTCTTCCATGTCCCCTCTCTACATCGTTTTGATAGTCGTAACCGGAGTGACGCTTCTCCTGTTGATGGTGCTTAAATTCCGGCTGAGCGCCTTTGTTTCTCTTCTTATTACCTCGATTATTGTGGGAGTAATGGCCGGAATGCCTCTCGATAAGATTTCCCAGAGCATTCAGGACGGGATGGGAAGCACCCTTGGATTTGTCGCAACGGTGGTTGGTCTTGGTGCCATATTCGGTCAGATGCTCGAAAGTTCCGGGGGCGCCAGATCACTGGCTAACTACCTGCTTAAAAAATTCGGTCAGAAAAATGCATCATGGGCACTTTTGATTTCTGGATTTGTAGTCGGAATACCAATATTTCTGGATGTCGGATTTATCATCCTGATCCCTATAGTTTACGCTCTGACCAGGGATACCAAACGCTCTGTGCTCTATTATGCAATCCCTCTCCTGGCTGGTCTAGCGGTGACGCATACAATGGTACCGCCCACACCCGGTCCCACGGCTGTTAGCGAAATGCTGGGAGTGGATCTGGGATGGGTTGTCATGATGGGTCTGCTGGTGGGCATCCCCACTGCAGCGATTGCAGGACCTCTTTTCGGAAGGTTTATAGCAAAGCGCATTTATATTCCGGTGCCTGAGATCTTCCAGGATATGGGCTCAGATGATGAGACGGATCAGAAAAAGCTGCCTGTTTTCGGAATTATCGCTGCCCTTGTGATGACGCCCCTTACCCTCATTCTGATGGGTACTTTCATTAAGCTTGGCGTTGACAGGGGAGGTCTTGATAATACGCTGCTCACAAGAGTGCTCATTTTCATCGGCCACCCTTTCACTGCACTCATTATTGCAACCCTTCTTTCCATATTAATGTGCATCAAGCAGAATATGTCGCGCCAGACTATTCTCGACCTCAGCACAAAAGCCCTTGGACCGGCAGGCATAATTATACTTGTCACGGGTGCAGGAGGGGTGCTGAAGCAAATCCTTGTCGACAGCGGAATCGGGAAAATGCTTGCAGAATCGCTTGCTGATTCGTCGATACCCATCATCGTTCTTGCATGGGTCCTGTCCTCTCTTGTAAGGATTACCCAGGGGTCGGCAACGGTGGCAATGATAACCGCAGCCGGGATAATCTCCCCGCTTCTGTCAACATTCAACCTCAGCCAGCCAAATATTGCACTGATCGTTATTGCTATTGCTGCCGGAGCAACGATCCTGTCGCACGTTAATGACAGCGGATTCTGGATTGTAAGCAAATATCTTGGGATGAACGAGAAGCAAACACTGAAGTCATGGACTATCATGGAAACTATCATAGCTGTGTGCGGGCTTGCGTTTACACTGATACTGTCGCTGTTTTTCCGTTGACCCCTGAGTTAAAATCGCTATATTTGGGGATTCAACTAATCAGTGTAATTCTTAAAGGAAAATTATGAAGTTAAAGTTTTGCGGAGCCGCAAGAGAAGTGACCGGAAGTAAGATTCTGCTTACTACAGGGCTTGGGAAAAGAATTCTTTTTGATTGCGGCATGTTCCAGGGAAAAGGGCTAGAGACGGATGCAATGAACCGCGATCTGGGATTCGATCCTTACCTGGTCGATCATATTATTCTTACTCATGCACATATCGATCATTCAGGTCTTATTCCCTATGTATATAAGCTGGGATTCAGGGGATCCATTGTTTGTTCCAACGCCACCCGCGATCTCTGCTCGTTAATGCTGGCCGATACCGCCTACATCCAGGAAAATGATACAAAAACCTTCAACAAGCGCAGAATAAAGAAAGGGTTGCCTATTGTCACTCCCTTATTCACCCAGGAGGATGCCAGGGATTGCATGAAACTCTTTATCGGCGTACCGATTGACATGAAATTCACCATCGACAGCAATATCAAAGTGAAATTCACAAATACAGGCCACATGCTCGGAAGCGGGGTTGCAAACCTGTACATAACTGAAAACGGGCAAACAACCCGGATAGCATATACCGGGGATATCGGCAGACCTTCGAACAGGATACTTGCTCCGCCCAGACCCTTCCCGCAGGCTGATATCCTGATCACCGAATCGACATACGGCGACCGGCTGCACGAAGATCTGGTAAGAGCCGACCAGGCACTGCTCGATGTTGTAAACCACACCTGTGTTGAAAAGAAAGGCAAATTGCTAATCCCTTCTTTCAGCGTGGGAAGAACCCAGGAAGTAGTTTATTCACTCAATAAATTCTTCAATGAGGGTAAACTACCGCGGGTAGAGATCTTTGTCGACAGCCCTCTTTCGGTCAATGCCACCACAATATTCAGGATGCATCCGGAATGCTTCAACAAGGAGGTGCAGACCGTCATGGAAACAGATTCAGATCCCTTCGGGTTTAACAGCCTGACATATATAAGCCGGCAGGAAGATTCGAAAAAACTGAACCAGTACGACAAACCATGCATCATTATTTCGGCATCGGGCATGATGGAAGCCGGGCGAATTAAACATCACCTGGCAAATAACATATCCGATCCGCGCACCACCATCCTCGTTGTGGGTTATTGCTCGCCGGTCACACTTGGAGCAAGGATAGCAAGGGGTGACAAGGAGGTCTCTATTTTCGGTACGGTCCATAAGGTGAATGCGGAGGTGTTATCAATCGATTCATTCAGCGGTCATGGGGATTACAATGAAATGATCGATTTCCTGAATTGCCAGAATAAGAACGAGATCCGCAAGACTTTCCTTGTGCACGGGGATTATGAGACTCAGCTCAATTATTCCGAGAGACTCAGGGAGGCAGGTTTTAATGATATAAGCATCCCTTCGCCCAAACAGGAATTTACGATCTGATCGTAAAAACCATATCGTTTTGGGTAAACTTTTTGTCGTTTCTCATATGGTTTTTTATCGATTTACGATAAAAAATTATCGTAAATATCTCTTTATCTCAGCCCTTGTCTTTTTCCAGTCGGGATATAACTCTGTCAGGAGATCGTAAAATCCCTTGCCGTGATTATGGTGACGGAGATGGCAAAGTTCATGTATTATAACATACTCCCTGCATTCTTTGCTCAGCCTTATCAGATCGTAGCTGAGGGCTATCTTCCCGCTTGAAGAACAGCTTCCCCATCTAGATTTCATCTTTCTGACAGTCAGCCCTGCCGGACTGAATCCGGACTGCTTGTGTCTCGAAATCACTTCCGTGAATTCCGACGGCAGCTTGTTCTTTGCCACATACCTGAACCATGTTTCAAGCAATCCCCTGATAAGAAGAGGATCATTATCCCCGAACCACGTGGCCTCGATAGTGCTGTCGGAACCAAGCTGGACGGAATATTTCGAACCGGGAGTCAATCTCAGTTTATATTCTTTTCCAAACATAATGACAGGGTCACCGTCGGAATAGCCCTCCTGCCTGTCCATCCTGGTCAGGGCACTGAATTTGACAAGTGCCTTCCGTATCCATTCCGACTTTTCTTCTACAAATCCGTCGATTGCCTTCAGAGGAGTCCGGTACGGAGCCTTTACTATCACTCCCTTGTCGGGACTTACTATAATACTAATGTTCCGGCGACGCGAAAAGATGATCCTGTATTTGAAATCCCTGCCGCTTCCTTCAGCGGATGATGTCGGTTTCGTCATTTCTCAGCAGGATTTGAGTTCTGGAGCGCCGAAAGATAATAGACCAGGCATGCAGTGCCATCCATTGTGCATTCATTGGTTGAGTAGTCGGCATAATCGTCGTGATACACAGCAAGATCAGTCTGGAACCCGGCGTATTCATCCTCTTCCGACAGATAGATGAATTTGAGGTTATTGAAAATAGTTGAATACACCGGACCATCAACCAGCCCTCCCGGAACCTGTTCCCCCCTGACCACATAGGAGGAGTGGGTGTTCACCGGGTAATCCCCGCCTTCAGGAAGGCCGACTATCATACTTGTGCCCCACGGGTTGCATCCGAAAAGCCAGTCGCGGTGAGCCGCTTCAAGTTCCCTGAATGTATTGTCGCCGCTTATGCTTCGATAAAGGTGAGCCTGGGTAAGTGTTGCGGCTACAAGGTTGTTTGAGCACCAGATAAACGGGACTCCTATCAGGAAGGGATTCTTCCTTCCCCTTGCCTCGAGCAGCTGCAATCCGTCTTTCATGTACCCGAGGAATTCTTCCCTGTGCCCCGCGATGTCCGATTCCGATGCCACGACCGGATGCCCCATGTTCATGAACGGATACCACTGGTAATGGCGGGCAGTATCGGCACCGATCCAGGGTGTTGTTTTTTCCTGCCTTCCGAAGTCAACTGCATGTTCAAGATATTTACTGTCATTTGTCAGCCGGTACAGTTCTGCGGCGGCAAGCTCCATATCGTCAACCCAGTTGTCTTCCTCGTAAAAATATGGCGCTGTACCCGGAGCTGTCTGGCAGGCACCGGGATTTCTCAGGCCGTAATCAAATGCAGCAATGGCTTTTGATTGGAGAAGCTGTGAAAATCCCGGGTCTATAGTCCGGTAAACGGATGATCCCCTTGCAAAGGCAGATGCGAATTTGCCTGCCGTAGAGGCAATCCCTGTGGCACGGTTCTTATGTTGGAACAAACCCTGTTCCTTTCCCGTACAGCGGTAAACCGGCCGTTCCATTCCTTTTCCGTAGTTAGCGGTGTCAGCGTTGGGAAACCTGAACCCTATATGATCGCGGTCGTCTGCAATCTGATTGTACATGACATCCGGGGCCGGATTCATCTTAAGCAGCCAGTCGAGACCCCATCTGCTTTCGTTGATAATATCGGCGATGTTGTCTTTTCCTTCAAGCCCGTTTCCAAGATGCTCATCACTGAACGATGATGGATTCACCTCGTATGCATGCAGCATCTGGTAGGTAGCATTTGCCGAGGTGGCAACATACTGCAGGTAATCGGCGGCATCGTGCCAGCCTCCCGTCACATCGATGTGCATCGAATCGTCCTTGCCGCCATAAATGACATAACCGTCATGAACATGGCACGAGTCATTCAGCCACGGATTGAATCCGCATCTTTGCTGTCGCATATAGGTAAGAAGGAAATCGGCTGTGCCGGCATAAACATCATCAGCTATCCTGAAATCGGGCGATACAATCTTCCCGGCCTCAATCCTGTACACACCTTCACCGTTCACCTCGGTGAAATTGAGCCTGTAACAGCCTGTGAACGGTTCCATCGGATCCGTTTTTGAAATATCCTTCTTTTCAAGGATCACCTTTCCTGTTACAGCATCAACTACCCTGAATGATCTCAGGTCATTCGAACCCTTTCCCATATAAACTGCAACTTTTACATCGCCCGGCCTGTACCCGAGCTGGTTTATCCTTACCCATCCTTCGTGGTTCCTTCCGCATGAAATCAGGAGAAATATTGCAGCAAGAAGCATTTCTGAAAATATTACAAGTCGTTGTGTCATTATGAGTTGTTAAAAATAATTAAAACTGGCCGTTCCGGGAGTAAACATGTTTTATAACCTGTCTAAAGTAAAAATAAATGCGGTAATTCGCGCAGGTTGATGTGAGTTAACATAGATTGGTTTTTGTTCTATCTTTTTATTTCATGGTTCACAGATTTGTCCGATACCTGTTAAGGGTTGAAAAGGATGATCAGGTTAATCAGGTTAGTTAGGCAGAAGGAAGATAAGGCCGGACCAGTCGAACACGGGCGGTGTTGCAAAACTACCGCCCGTATCTTTTTATTATCGTTCCGGTTCAAGTGTGATAACAGTGATTTCAGGCGGCATCCAGATCCTGAAAGGTATGCCCAGAACCCCAAGCCCCCTGTTAACGACAATAAACTGCCCGTCAACTTCATGCATTCCGGCCCACCTTGGATAGAAATACTTTGCAGGGCTCCATTTTATTCGTTTCGTAAATATCCCGGCCTGAAGTCCGTGGGTATGCCCCGACAGTGTAAGGTCAATGCCGGTCTTTCCTGTAACCTCCCTGTCCCACTGGTTGGGATCATGCGCCAGCAGAATCTTTAAATCTTCACCATAAATCCTTTCCGAAGCCTTTTCCAGGTTTCCGTGTTCTATGTCCGGATGGGATCCTTTGGTTGTCACTCCAAGAACGGCAACAGAAGCGTTCCCGATTTTTACCATTTCAAATTCATCATTCAGCACTTTGTAACCCGATGCGGAAATGAACCTGTTCATCAGCCTTACGTTGTTTTCCCTTTCGGCTTCGGTATAAGTGGGATGATAAGTTCCAAAGTCATGGTTGCCCATTACCGCATACTGTCCGTATCTGGCTAAGGCCTTCGACAGGATTGTGTCGAACCTGTCAAACTCCCTCCATCCGGCATTTATGAAATCACCTGTGTTAACAAGAAGGTCAGGCTCAAGCCCATTGATCTTAAGCATAATTTCTTCAAGCTTGTCCTGATGATGATAAAAGCAGGGGAGATGGAGGTCTGAAATATGGACTATCCTCAGTCCCCCGAGATCGGGATGCAGTCCTTCAATCGCGATTGTGTAATTTTCAGTCCTGACGTTGAACCTTCCAATGAGGGCACTGCTAGCAAAGACAAGCATGATGATTGATGAAACTGCAAATCCTGAGGCAGTCAGCTTTCTTGAATAACCCCCTGAAGACCTTCGGGACAGCCTGCCGGAATAATGGAAAATAATGATAAGAATCCTCGGAATGACTACAGCAAACATCATCCCGCGAAGGTTCATGACTGACCAGGCATGGGCCGGATCATCCGGCATACCCCTGAATGATACTGTATGGAACCATAAGGTCCATATCCATATGCTGAGCACCGCATTAATTGTAATTGCGAAATAGTAACTCAGCCACGATCGTTCATAAAGATATTGCTTTATTACTGCCAGCGTCAGTATCTCAGTAATTGCAAGTACAATGAATAGCCCCATCCTGTTTTTCTGTGATTGTAAAATTACTCAATTAAAACTTATTGTGATAATGGCTATTTTCGTATCCGTTAATTCAGGCTTATGACAGAGGTAAGATTCCAGGCAGCGGACTTTGTTCCGGATACGAAGTTCACCTACTCGGTGATAGCGGCCCGCTATGAGGGTAGCTGGCTGTATGTCCGACATCACAGGCGCACAACATGGGAGATCCCGGGCGGGCATATTGAAGCCGGGGAGTCGCCTGACGAAGCCGCAAAACGGGAACTGATGGAGGAGACAGGGGCACTTGAATTCGGAATCAGTTGTGTGGCTCCGTATTCGGTGCTGAAAGACGGCATTACCGGTTACGGGAAGCTTTATGTAGCCGATGTCTCACGGCTGGGTCCGGTGCCTGATATTTCCGAAATTGCCGAGGTCCGGTTGCTTGACCACCTTCCCGAAAACCTTACTCATCCGGATATACAACCACAGCTGTATAAAAAGGTGCTGGAGTATCTTGATAATGAAGGATGATCAGACCTGACTCATGACGCTTTAAAAATTTAGTCTGGTTTGTCTGATTTTACCACTGACTTCACGGAGAACACGGGTAATTCACGGATTGTCTCAAATAATAAAATCAGTGATTTTATCCGTGAAACCCGTGAAACCCGTGGTGAATTAATGGTTCTGGTTTTACCACTGACTTCACGGAGAACACGGGTAATGCACGGATTGTCTCAAATAATAAAATCAGTGATTTTATCCGTGAAACCCGTGAAACCCGTGGTGAATTAATGGTTCTGGTTTTACCACTGACTTCACGGAGGACACGGGCAATGCACGGATTGTCTCAATAGTAACATCCGTGATTTTATCCGTGAAACCCGGGAAATCCGTGGTGAATAAATTCATGGAGATCAATATTCTTAATAGCCCTCTTCTTTAGGTTGTGAGGTTTTTATATGCTGAGGAATAACCAGCTGGCAGTTCAAAGCAGTCAGTATTGTTCCTAACGGTTTTTTGGCAGGAATTCCAGGTATTTATATATGTACAATAAAGCATATATAGTACTGGAGATCAATATTTAACATTTTTTAAATGTTTTCAGAATTTTTCTTGAATCTGACTTTTAGTTTAGTTAACTTCGGGGTGCTTTTCCTTTCTGTGAAAGTCAGACAAAGCATAAGATGGGGTTGGATTGTGCTGTGGGAGTTGCTATTGGGACTGACGGGGCAGGGCTTTGGGGAGGGTAAATAAAAATCTCATCGTAGATAAATCAGTAAGGTGAATGATAAGTGCGGGAGGGAATGGTTTGGAGGGAAGAATAGTATTTATATAAACGTCAGCCTTAAAATTGAGACTTTTCTAGCCCCGAGACAATCTGACAGCAAACTTCTTAGTACCTTTGATAGTATCAAATGATAGTATCAAACCTATTTAAAAATGAAACCACCATACCAGGTAACAACCAGGATTCTACAACTGATCTCTTCTATTTCTGAAAGAATTGGTGAGGTTAATGCTGCTTACTTATACAAACCACCAACTGAATTAAGGAAGAAGAATAGAATCAGGACAATTCAATCTTCCCTTGAGATTGAGGGCAATTCACTTTCTCTTGATCAGGTTACA
>JAVEXG010000046.1:0-22986 GCA_034004115.1 Bacteroidales bacterium
ATTTTCACTGGGAACGAAGGGAGGATCAGGTTTTCAGGGGAAGCCTCAGGCTTATTGCCGAAGGTGATTATATAACTGCAGTAAATATTGTATCTGTTGAGGATTACCTTATAAGTGTAATATCCTCTGAGATGAAAGCCACATCGTCGGAGGAGTTCCTCAGGGCTCATGCGGTGACTTCAAGGAGCTGGCTGCTTGCCCAGATGTCAAAAAGCCTTAGTCTTAAGGCAGAGGGGAAAAAGTACAACTCATTTACAAGGTCGGGTGATACCATTATAAAATGGTACGACCGGGAAGATCATGACAATTTTGATGTATGTGCCGACGATCATTGCCAGCGATACCAGGGTATCACCCGTGCCTCGTCGCCTGCAGTTGTAAAGGTGATCAATGATACTTACGGCGAGGTGCTTACTTACGGAGGTACGATCTGTGATGCCCGTTATTACAAGTGCTGCGGCGGTATCACCGAGCTGTTTGAAAACACATGGGAGCCCGAAGACCATCCGTATCTTCAGGGAATAATCGACAACACTCAGCCGCCCGGGGGATTTTACACCGACCTTTCGGACGAAAAAAATGCAAGGGAGTGGATTCTCGGCTTCCCCGATGCCTTCTGCAACACATCTGACAAACAGGTGCTCTCGCAGGTTCTGAATGACTACGATCAGGAGACAAACGATTTTTTCAGGTGGAAGGTTGTCTACACCCAGGAAGAGCTGAGCAGACTGGTAAGGGAACGTTCCGGAATTGATTTTGGAATCATTGCCGGCATTACCCCTCTGGAGCGAGGTCCTTCAGGAAGAATAAGCAGGCTCCGGATTGAAGGGAGTAAAGTGTCCTTTACAATCGGGAAGGAACTGGAAATAAGAAAATCGTTATCGAAGTCCCATCTGTACAGTTCCTGCTTTGTAGTTGACAGGGAGGAAGACGGTGAAGGGATCAGGTTTGTCCTGCACGGAGCAGGGTGGGGGCATGGTGTTGGCTTGTGCCAGATCGGTGCGGCCATGATGGGCGCCAGGGGCTTCTCGTACCGTGATATACTGATGCATTATTTCAGGGGAGCAGAATTTGAAAAACTATATAATTCACAAACAGCTTAGCTTAATAAACAATAACGCGGTTCATGAGTCAAAGAAAGGAACGCTCGCCATGGGCATGGATACCGACACTCTACTTCTTCCAGGGAGTGCCATACAGCATTGTGATGGTCACATCCGGTCTGATTTACAAGACAATGGGAATCTCAATTGCTTCATTTGCTTTCTGGACAAGTGTTCTTTACCTGCCATGGGCGATAAAACCTCTGTGGAGCCCGTACATTGATGTAGTTTCTACCAAAAGAAACTGGGTTGTCTGGACCCAGCTGCTTCTTGGGGCTGCCTTTATTGCGGCAGGTATGGTTATGCCGCTGCCTTTCTTTTACCCTCTGAGCCTCTGGGTATTCGCAATTATTGCAATTTCATCCGCCAGCCACGATATAGCTGCCGACGGTTTTTACATGTACGCCCTCGACCAGCATAAACAGTCATTCTTTGTCGGAATCCGCTCAACCTTCTACAGGTTTGCAATGCTGACAGCTCTTGGACTGGTACCGGTGCTGGCAGGTACAATCCAGAAAAACACCGGTCTTGATCCTGTCAATTTCCAGGCCAGGTCAGTTCTTCCGGAACAATATGTTCCTTTCAATCCTGATGCGATCAGGATTGAGCAATCTCAGGAAAAGCTTAAGGTGCTTCTCTATCCTTCCGACCTCGTAGTGCCTGTTTTTCAGGAAGGCAAATCCGCCCTCGACTCGGCAGTGGTTTATATAGCTTTGTCAGCACCACCGGAGGAGGGAGAGACTGTGGTTGTGAACCTTTCAAGGGAATCGGGAAGCAAGGATATTGACCTTTCAGGAAGCACTACCGGGCGATTTGAGTTCGACAGCAATAACTGGAATAAGCCGGTGGCGGCACCAATTAAGGTTAACCACAACCTTACCGGTGAGACAACAACACAATTTCTGATCACTGCCGGGAATATAGCTTTCAGCTGGACGGCATCACTTGTGATACTGGGTTTTGTGCTTTTTGCAATTGCCATTTACAACAGAATAATGATGCCTCATCCCGATGAGGGGAAAACAAGCGAAAGAATGGGATGGAGCGTTTACAAGGAAGTGTTTGTGTCGTTCTTCACCAAGCCGGGCGTCGTACCGGCACTTGTATTCTTCCTTTTCTACAGGCTTGGAGAGTCGCAGCTGCTAAAAGTGGCGACTCCCTTCCTTGTCGATTCAAGGAGTGCGGGCGGCATAGGCCTCACCTCGGCACAGTACGGTATTATTTACGGTACCGTTGGAATGCTCAGCCTTACTCTTGGTGGTATCCTGGGAGGAGTGACAGCCGCCAGGATCGGACTGAAAAAGGTAATTTTCATGATGGCATTGTGGCTGAACGTGCCCAGTGCCGTCTATATTTATCTTGCCCACTTCCAGCCTATGCCGGGGAACCTGATGGTTTACATTTCAATCGCTTTTGAGCAGTTTGGATACGGATTCGGATTCACCGCCTATATGCTCTATATGCTCCATTACGTCGGCGAAAGCAAGTTCAAAACAGCCGAATATGCAATCGGGACTTCACTCATGGCCCTGGGAATGATGCTTCCCGGAATGATATCCGGAGCCATGAAGGAAATACTTGGCTATGAAAATTTCTTCATTTATGTTATAATCTGTTCAATACCGGGCCTACTTGCGATAAAATTTCTTAAGATTGATTCATCGTTCGGAATAAAAAAGCAAGTTTCGTAATTTTAAGGATAAGTACTCCTGGCTTTTCCCGCAGGGCAGGAGCTGGAAGCCTCCCGCCCTGCGGGACGGGAAAAGGGGGTAAATTAAAATAAACTTATTGATTATCAGAACACTATTTTGATATTATTTAAGGCAAAGATTTTAAATTAAACTATATACCGATGAAACAGGCAATCTTTTCACAAGTAGAACAGTCGTTTTTCGATGCCTCAGGCAGAGGCGATTATTCGACTGCTATCCCTTACATCGTGGTCCGTAATGTTCCCGATCTTGGTTTGCTGACTTCTCTGAGGTTTCTCGAGTGGGTCGATGTGAATCCTGAAGGGGTGATAAGTCTGCCAACCGGCAAGACTCCCGAATATTTCATCAAATGGACAACCAGGCTGCTAAACGGATGGGACGACAGGGGAAACCGAGCCCTTATGGAGAAGTACGGCCTGTTGCTGAAGAAGAAGCCGTCTCTGAAAGGCCTCCGCTTTGTACAGACGGAGGATTTCTATCCGATCGATCCTGACCAGCATAACAGCTATTACCATTATGTTACCAACTTCTACATTAAGGGATTTGATCTGGATCCGGCAAGAGCCCTGCTTATAAATGACTATGATATAGAACTGGCTCAGAAAAAGCATTTCACAGAGGTGTTCCCTGATAACCGGATCGATCTCTCTCTGCGTAACAGGGAAGCCGTGTCGAGACTTGAGAAGCTTCAGCAGGAATCGATATTCAGGATCGACAACTGGTGCACAGCATATGAGAACCGGATAAGGGAACTGGGCGGTATAGGTTTCTATCTGGGAGGAATGGGACCCGACGGATCCGTGGCTTCAAATACAAGGGGCAGCGATCATAACTCCACGACACGGCTTACTGCAACCAACTTCGAAAACCAGGCTGCTTCGGCCGGCGACCTTGGCGGTATAGAGGTTTCCCGCACCAGGCTTGTAATAACTATCGGTCTTGGAACGATTACCTATAATCCCGGGGGAGTAACAATAATCTTTGCAGCAGGAGAGGCAAAGGCCCCTGTTTTAAAGAATGCCCTTGAAAATCCTGTTGATAATCTTTACCCTGCCACTGTTCTGCAGCGACAGAAGAATGCGCGCTTTTATATAACCGAAGGAGCCGCAGTGAGGCTGCATGACAGCGTGGAAAAATACTTCAGGGAGGGGCAATGGACTTTTGCCAAGACTGAAAAAGCCATTTTTGACCTTTGCCAGAAAATTAATAAATACGCCCACAAACTGGAACTGGAGGACCTTAAAAATGACAGTTATTGCAGTCTTATCCCTGACCTGAGCATGGAACGGGTTCAGGAAGTGATAGATGCCACAAAGACGAAGATTGAAAAGGGCCTGCTCAAGGAAAAGGACCAGGTTTTTCTTCATACCGGACCCCATCATGATGATATAATGCTTGGAATTTTTCCCTGTATAATCCCGCAACTGAGAGAAGCTTCAAACAGGTTCCATTTCACAGTGTGCACCTCGGGCTTTACAGCCGTTACAAACAATATGCTGATGAACTTTTTGACGGAGACCCTCGATCATGTTAAACAGGATAAGATAAACATGATAGAGTATTCCGATTTCTTCGAAACAGGTTACATGTACAAATTCGACAAGGATGTCAGCCACTATCTCGATAAAATTGCAGCTAATGATGAGGCCGGAAAGCTACGAGGAATCTGCCACAGGATCGTAAGGGTGATGGTCGGTGTCTACAAGCTGAAATCGAGGGAGGAACTGGTTGAACAGCTTGAAAAGAATATCGAATTGCTCAGATCAAGTTACGGAGGACAGAAGAATCCTCCGGATATCCAGAAACTGAAGGGCATGATGAGAGAGTTCGAGGAGGAGCTTGTATGGGCCCATTATGGTGTCAGGGTGAAAGACATTCAGCATCTGAGGCTTGGTTTCTACACCGGCGATATTTTCACACCTCAGCCCAATACAAAGCGTGATGTTGAACCGATACTTGAGATGTTCAGGAAGGTCAGACCAACAGTTGTAAGCATGGCTTACGACCCGGAGGGATCGGGGCCCGACACCCACTACAAGGTGCTGAAAGCACTTGCCCAGGCACTCAGGATATGGAAGGAGGAGGAGGATCTCTCTAACCTCAGGATCATAGGTTACAGGAATGTGTGGTTCAAATTCGCTCCTTCGGAGGCAAATGCGTTCACTCCGGTTTCGCTTAACTCAATGGCTGTTCTCCAGAAGTCATTCAAGGATTGTTACATAAGCCAGGTCAATGCCTCATTCCCCAGCTATGAGCTCGACGGTCTCTTCAGCGACCTTTCGCAGCAGATATGGGTCGAGCAGTACAAATGGGTGCAGCTCATCCTTGGAAAGGACTTTTTCTATGAGAACGACAGCCCGAAGATCCGGGCTACTCACGGAATGATATTTCACAAGGAGATGATGCTTGACGAATTCCTGATGCACGCCAGCGAACTTGAAAAGAGTGTTGAGGGAGAAGTCCGCTAAGATATTGGTCCTGCGCCGGTCTCAATAAAGGAAATATTTAATTGCCCTGGTCCTGAAGTCCTGACTTGTGACAATTATTGCGTCAGGTATGTATTCAGGCTCATTTTATTCCAACCTGATCGAGTCAGTGATGACGGCAGGAATGGCGGAACTGATTGTATTCCTGTAAGCCAATATCGCCGATTCATAAACATTTCATCATGTTTTAAATCATTTTAATCTCAATATGGTGTTTAATATGCAGATATACAATACTATAACTTTCTCCTCCTTGCGAAGGAGGGGAAATTTACGAGATTAGATATCAGTCTGTTAAATATACACTAAATACCTGATTGGCACCAAAATCCTCTGAACTTATTCTCATGTCGACAGGCCTCCTTCAACGCTCAGAACAAAAATATGTGTTAGTGCGATAAAAACAATTTTAAGATTTTTTTACTACTCATATTCAGTATGGTATAAAATAAAACCACACTAATTTAACGAGACGTCACAGGTCAGGTTGGGAAGGACTTTTTCTATGAGAACGACAGCCCGAAGATCCGGGCTACTCACGGAATGATATTTCACAAGGAGATGATGCTTGACGAATTCCTGATGCACGCCAGCGAACTTGAAAAGAGCGTTGAGGGAGAAGTCCGCTAAGATATTGGTCCTGCGCCGGTCTCAATAAAGGAAATATTTAATTGCCCTGGTCCTGAAATCGTTTACCTGACCGTTCCACAGATCAATGATGGATTCCACCGTGAAAGTACGGGTGAATTCCTTCCTGATTTTGTCTGTCCCGCAAACCTTGTCGAACATCTCAAGCCGCGATGGCTCGCACATTGAGAACAGGTTCTTTCCGGGACGAAGCCTGTGAACTTCCTGCAGGATATAGAATTGAATCAGTGACAGGGGAGCTGTCTTTTCATCAATTATATGAATCTGGACTCCATGCACCATTTTACCCTGGGATACACTGTAATATGGCTTGTAATGAACAGGCCTGAACCTGATCCCCGGAAGGTTGAGATTGTTCAGGTTTGCGGCAAGTGAATCCGCATCGATCCACTCGGCGGCGAAGGTCTGGAAAGGAGTTGTATAGCCGACTCCAATGCTCGCAACATAAAGTTCCCCGATGATCCCTGTTGCCGGGTACAGAAGGCAGGTGGAGGCGTAGGGGATATGAGGTGAAGATGGCACCCATGGAAGCCCTGTTTCGCCGAATCCCATATCTCTCTTCCATCCTTCCATTTTTATAACTTTCAGATCGCATCTGACGCCGTTGGCGAGAAGCCCTTCGCTGTTAAGGAAATTGGCAAGTTCGCCCGTCGTCATTGCATGCACATAGGGTATCGGATACTGGCTGACAAATGAAGTGAATCCCGATTCAACAAGGGGACCCTCCATTCTCACTCCTCCCAGGGGATTGGGCCTGTCGAGCACAACAAACGGAATCCTGTTCTCGGCAGCGGCTTCCATTGCAAGCCCCAGGGTGCTGATGAAAGTGTAAGACCTCGATCCGATATCCTGTATATCATATACAAGCACATCAATACCCTCGAGCATTACTTTTGTGGGTTTTCTGGTTGACCCGTAAAGACTGTAAACCTTGAGTCCGGTGGCCGGATCAACCGATGAGCCAATGATCTCGCCGGCAGTGTATTCGCCTCTCACGCCGTGTTCCGGACCATAGAGCGCCACTAGCTTTACTCCGGGGGCCCTGAACAGTATGTCAACGCCTGAACGGAGTTCATGATCGACACCAGTGGGATTGGTTATAAGACCGACTCTTTTCCCTTTGAGCACTTCAAAACCGCTTTCCCGGAGTACCTCGAGGCCGGTGCTGACTTTCCCGGTCTGGGCCGGACATGAGGGATGAACAATGAATATTGCCAGAAACAGAGCAGGTATTATGAGAGTCCTTTTTTTCATGCGTAATGTATTCCGTTAACGGGCAGGTGATTTCCCTTTTATGGTTCAAATATCCGTAAAGATAATCACAGATTCTCTCCCTTATTTTTATTTTTATACCTTTTTACCCGAACCGAAATGAAAAAGACTTCAGGCAGGCTTGTCTCTCTCGATATTTTAAGAGGCATCACTATTGCATTCATGATCATTGTAAACACTCCGGGGAGCTGGCAGCACGTTTATGCACCCCTTCGCCATTCACAGTGGCATGGATGCACTCCAACCGACCTTGTATTCCCGGTTTTTCTGTTCATAGTGGGTGTCTCGATGTGGTTTTCGTTTAAGAAATACGGGCATGGACTGAACTCCGGCTCTCTTCTCAGAATTTTCAGACGTACCGTGTCAATATTTGCACTTGGATTTTTCCTGAATATCTTTCCGGTTTTTGACCGCGACTATTCGACAGTCAGGATAATGGGTGTATTGCAGCGGATAGCGCTTGCCTACGGCCTGGGTGCGATTATATGCATGTCGGTAAATCGTGATTACCTGTGGATAGTAACGGCAGTTCTCCTTCTTTTATACTGGGCGCTTCTTGCATTTTTCGGAGGCGCCGACCCCTACAGCCTCGAAGGGAACCTTGTGCTCACCATCGACAAGATGGTGCTTGGCGAAAGTCATCTCTACAGAGCTTATGGAATTCCTTTCGATCCCTTGGGCTTGTTAAGTACGATTCCTTCGCTGGGTACTGTAATTATCGGTTATTACACAGGGGAAATCCTCGGGAAGGGACCTGCATCTGCCAAAACTGTTTTCAAAATCCTTCTGATTGGCGCTGCCCTCACCGGCCTCGGTCTGCTGTGGGGCATGTTGTTCCCGATAAACAAACCCCTCTGGACAAGCTCTTATGTTCTTTATTCGGCAGGTATCGCCATGATGGCTCTGTCGATTGTTTACTGGCTGGCAGACGTAGCAAAACTACGGAAATGGGGAAGTTTTTTCCTTGTGTTCGGGACAAATGCCCTGTTCTCATACTTCATGGCTGGCGTCTGGACTAAAATCATGCAGCAGATTAAGATAGGCGAGGGAGAAAATGCACTAAGCCTCTACACCTGGTTTTATGAAAAGATTTGCGTACCGGTAGCAGGAAATCTGAACGGAAGCCTTATGTTTGCCATATTACAGATGCTTCTCATATGGGTTATTGCTTTAATTTTGTACAGGAAGAAAGTGATGATAAGGCTGTAGGGGGAAGATGGCGTGAGGTGCCAGTGGTAAGTGCAAAAGATTGCTTCGTCCCGCCGAAGCGGGACTCGCAATGACGGTGGTATAAAAGTGTTCAGGAGTCTGAAGTTGACTAAACAAGTAACCAGTAGCCAGCAACAGGCAACAAGAAATAAGTTGGCAGCAGGCAGTTGGCAGAATTTGGAACTCTGAGCCCTGAGCCCTGAGCCCTGAGCCGCTCGCCAGCAACCCTCTTTCGCTAAAGCTTCAGAGGGCAAAGCCAGCAACCAGCAACAAAGAACGGAATATATAAGTTATGGATGAACACGAAATAATTAAAATAGTATCAGAAGGTTACAAGGAACTTTTCGGAGACAGCCTGACCGATATTACTCCTATGCCACGATCAGGTTCCGACAGGAGATACTTCAGGATTTACGGGAATGGCAAAAGCATAATAGGGGCTCATAATGCGAATCATGAGGAAAATGAGGCTTTCATAGGGTTTACCCATCACTTTCGCAGCAAATCGCTCCCTGTGCCTGAGATATTCGGCTATTTCCCGGAGAATTATGTTTATTATCTTCAGGATCTGGGAGATGATAACTTATATACCTGGCTTCATAAACGACCTGTTATTGCCCCTTTCGATCCGGAAGCGATTTCTTTATATAAAAAAATACTCGACAAGCTTGTCCTTTTTCAGACAAGGGGGATAACAGGACTCAACCTTGATCTGTGCTATCCCCACCGCAGTTTCGACCGTCAGTCGATGATGTGGGATATGAACTATTTCAAGTACATGCTTCTTAAGCTTCTTGCAGCACCTTTCAATGAAAGGCGCCTCGAACAGGACTTCAATTCACTGGCAGACTATCTGCTCGAAACCGGACAGGATTATTTTCTTTACCGCGATTTCCAGACAGCAAACGTGATGGTTGTCGACGGGGAGCCATGGTTCATCGATTACCAGGGAGGAAGAAAGGGTGCTCCGCAGTACGATGTCGCCTCGATGCTATATGACGCCAAGATACCTATGGCCGAATCCGACAGGGAATCGCTTCTCAGTTACTATATCGATAATTTCTGCAGTATCTCAGGTGAGGATAAGGACAAGTTCAGGGGTTACTACACCGGCTTCAGCATGATAAGGGTGATGCAGGCCCTGGGTGCGTTCGGATTCAGGGGATTGTACGAACAGAAACCTACATTCACCGACAGCATTGTGCCGGGGGCCAGACTTCTCAACCAGATTGCCCTCATGGCCGAACAGCATATCGATCTCCCTGAATTGTATTCAGCTGCAAAGGCCATTCCCGGGACTCCGATCTTCAGGAAACTTGAGGAAGGCAGACATTTTTAAGAATTTCGGATGAAAGCAATGATAATGTCAGCGGGAAAGGGAACCCGGCTTGGAGAAATAACACAGTCGGTGCCCAAGGTGCTCGTGGATATCGGCGGAAAAACCCTGCTTCAGCACGCTGTGGAGTTCTGCTGCAAGCATGGATTCGACGATATAATTGTTAATGTCCACTATAAGGCTGATATGGTTGAGGATGAAATCATGCGTCTGATCGGCCTGGGTTTCAGGATTTCCGTATCGGATGAAAGGGACCTGCTGCTCGAGAACGGAGGAGGACTTTACAAGGCAAAAGACTTTTTCGATGAAAATCCCTTCCTTGTTTATAATGCCGATATAGTAACCGATCTCGACCTTTCTTCGCTTTTAGAGTATCATTTTGAAAAAAAGGCCCTTGCCACGCTTGCAGTCCGTCATCGCCCCGGCAGCAGGTTCCTTCTGATCGATAAGGACGGGGTCCTCAGGGGATGGAGAAATGTAGACACGGGTGAGGAAATACTGAAGACCGATCCCCAAACGGAACTTATTGAAATCGGGTTTTCTTCTGTTCAGATAATCGATCCCGGAATTTTCAGGTATATGAAGGAAGGAATCTATACAGTGGTTGACCTTTATCTTGAACTGGCGGCGACCGGAAAAATCTTCACCCTGCGAAAGGATAACGGCTACTGGTTTAATGTGGGAACTCCGGAAGAGCTGGAAAAAGTCAGAGCATTTCTTGGCAAAATCTGAAACTTTCCCCGGACCTCGCACCCCGCACCCCGTTCCGGTTTTAAATCTTCCAGAACGACCTTGTAAATAAAATGAAGAAGGTATATATCTCAAGCCTTCCGATTATCATTAAAAGACTGGAGATCACCTTGCTTATCGCCGGCAGATGCAGGTAATTGAAAACCGGGCCTATCGATCCGAATCCGGGTCCCACGTTTCCAAGGGATGAGGCTGAAGCACTGGCTGCAGCCAGGGGTTCAAGCCCGGTGATCACGAATGTAACGGTGCCTGCTAGGAAAATGAAAATATAAATTATAAGGAATGAAGTTGCCGACAGATTGTTCTGTTCGGTTATCGGTTTGTTATTGACCCTGATCTGAGTAACCATGCTGGGATGAATAAGCCTGGTAAATGAACTGCGGATATTCTTGAGTACAAGCAGATGCCTCACCATCTTGATACTTCCTGTAGTCGAGCCGGTACTTGCACCCGCGAAGAAAAGCAGGAATAAGATGATCATGCCTGCAGACGGCCACTGCAGGTAGTCGGCTGAAACAAACCCTGTCGTGGTTATAAAGGCAACGACCTGAAAAAATCCTTCCCTGAATGCTGGTTCAAGGGATAAGGTGGTATTGGCCAGGAGGATACATGATACAAGCGTGCCGAAAAACAGTGTGGTGGCAAGATAAAACCACAGCTCGTCATTGTACTTTACTTTCCGTAAGCTTAGTTTTACAATGTGATAATAGATAACAAAGCTTACTCCCGAGAGGAACATGAAAAGGATGACAATGTACTGGGAATAAGCTGAGTATTCAATCATACTTGTGTTTTTTGTTGAAAATCCGCCGGTCGACACTGTTCCGAAAGTGTGACATATGCTGTCAAAAAGATTCATTTCACCGGCAACAAGCAATAGTACCTGTACAAGAGTAAGTCCGATGTAGACATAAAGGAGGCGCAAGGCAACCGATTTGGTTTTGGGATGGATCTTTTCCTTAAGTGATGACTCGAGAGGTAACAGCTGGTTTGCGGTCATGCCCAGGGCTGGCATTATTATTATCACGAACAGTATTATTCCAAGTCCTCCTATCCAGTGAGTGAGGCTTCGCCAGAAAAGGATAGAATATGGCAGAGATTCAATATCCGAAAGTATTGATGCGCCCGTGGTCGTGAATCCGGATACCGTCTCGAAAAAGGCGTTGATGAAGGATGGTATTGATCCGCTTAGCAGGTAGGGCAGGGTGCCTGCAGCTGACAGGACAATCCAGGCCAGGGAGACGGAAAGTGCTCCTTCCCTTATGTTTACCTTTTCCCGGGAAGCTTTTTTTGAAATATGATAAAGCAAAACCGATGTTGAGGCAGCTATCAGGGCAGACCAAAGGAAGGGATCGGGCGATTCATCATATAGCAGGGCAACCGGTACACATAAAAGAAATGACACTGCAGTAATCAGGAGGATTGTGCTCAGCATGAAAATAATCACAAATGGATTGATCTGCTTCATTCAGGTCCGGAAATAAGATATCAAATATAAACAGATTTTACCATTAAGGTTGATGATACTACTGACCACATTTTGACTGAGCAAAAATCATTATATTTGGGATCACACTAACAACTGTTACTGACATGGGAAAAGTATTGGTTATTGGAGCCGGCGGTGTGGGATCGGTTGTTATCAGCAAGATGGCATCCCTTCCCGAAGTGTTTACGGAAGTGCTGCTTGCCAGCCGGACGAAATCAAAATGTGATGCAATAGCTGCCCGTACCGGCTCCGACCGGATCAGGACGGCAGCTGTTGATGCCGACAATGTGCCTGAACTAAGGAAGCTCATCAGCAGCTTCAAACCCGATATTGTTGTGAATGTAGCTCTTCCTTACCAGGATCTTCACATTATGGATGCATGCCTTGCCGAAGGTGTCGCCTATCTCGATACTGCAAATTATGAACCTCCGGATGAAGCAAAGTACGCATACGGATGGCAGTGGGCATACCACGACAGGTATAAGGAGGCGGGACTTACCGCAATTCTCGGCTGCGGGTTTGATCCCGGAGTAACTTCAATCTTTACAGCTTACGCCGCCAAACACCATTTCGACGAAATCCATTACCTCGATATAGTCGACTGCAATGCCGGAGACCATGGCAAGCCATTTGCCACCAACTTCAATCCGGAAATCAACATCCGCGAGGTCACCCAGAAGGGTAAATACTTTGAAAACGGCAAGTGGGTATATACCGAGCCTCACGAGATTCATAAACCGCTCAATTATCCTGAAATCGGACCAAAGGAATCATACCTGATCTATCATGAGGAACTTGAATCGCTTGTGAAAAACTATCCGACGATAAAAAGAGCCAGATTCTGGATGACATTCGGACAGGAATACCTTACACACCTTAGGGTGATTCAGAACATTGGCATGGCAGGGATAAAGCCAATTATGTACAACGGTTGTGAGATCGTTCCGATCCAGTTCCTTAAGGCTGTTCTTCCCGATCCTGGTGAACTAGGTGAAAATTACACAGGCCAGACTTCAATTGGCTGCCGCATCAGAGGGATTAAGGACGGCAGGGAGAAAACCTACTATATTTACAACAACTGCAGTCATGAAGAAGCATATAAGGAGACAGGGGCTCAGGGTGTAAGCTATACAACAGGAGTCCCGGCTGCAATCGGCACAATGATGTACCTGAAGGGCCTGTGGAAAAAACCCGGTGTCTTCAATGTCGAGGAATTTGATCCCGATCCGTTTATGGAACAACTGAACCTCCTCGGACTGCCATGGGTGGAGCTGCACGATGTAGATCTGGAATTATGAAACGGCATAACAGCGTAACGGCTTAACGGCATAATGGCCTTTACGCTTTTACGCCTTTACGCCTTTACGCCTTTACGCCTTGATCACCGACTATTCCCAAATACCGTCCCCCTGTTACGTAATCGACGAAGAGCGGTTCCGCAGTAACCTGTCGTTGATAAAAGGTGTATCAGAAGCCTCTGGCGCTGAAATTATTCTTGCATTCAAGGGATTTGCAATGTGGGGCGTGTTTCCGGTTTTCAGGGAGTATTTCAGCGGGGCATCCGCCAGTTCGCCACATGAGGCCCGCCTCAGCTTCGAGGAGGTGGGATCGCGTGCTCATACTTACTCTCCGGTGTACAAGAGCGGGAGTTTTGGGGAAATCCTCAAATACAGCTCACATATTACATTCAATTCCCTTGAGCAATACAGGAAGTTTTACGACAAAACTGCTTTCGACAAGCATAAAATTTCTGCCGGCTTGCGGATAAACCCTGAGTTCTCCGAGATAGGCCACGATATTTATAATCCCTGCTCCCCCGGATCAAGGCTTGGCATCACCGCCGGCGACATCAAAATGTCGGGTTTGCCCGAAGGAGTTGAAGGTCTGCATTTTCATGTACTGTTCGAGTCCGATTCATTTGCGCTGGAAAAAGTCCTTAAAGTTGTTGATGAAAAATTCAGGTTGTTCTATCCACGCCTGAAATGGATCAATATGGGCGGAGGCCATCTGATGACAAGGAAGGGATACGATACGGCGCATCTTGTTAAAATCCTGAAGGAATTCAGGGAAAGATCAGGGCTTCATGTTATTCTTGAACCGGGAAGTGCCTTTGCCTGGGAAACGGGTGAACTGGTCTCAACTGTCGAGGATATTGTGGAGAATCAGGGAATTAAAACCGCAATTCTCGATACCTCGTTCACTGCTCATATGCCCGATTGTCTTGAAATGCCCTATAAGCCCAAAATAATAGGAGCCACAGAGCCTGTTCCGGGGAAACCAACCTACAGGCTTGGAGGAAATTCCTGCCTTTCGGGCGATTTCATGGGCGACTGGTCTTTCGATAGTGAGCTGAAACCGGGCGACAGAGTCGTGTTCCTCGACATGATTCATTACACAATGGTCAAGACCACGACTTTCAACGGTGTTCAGCATCCGTCAATCGGCATCTGGACTCTCGAAAACAAATTCAGGCTTATAAGGGAATTCGGATACCCCGATTACAGGAACAGGCTCTCCTGATTTATTGTGAATTTTCGTTTTTTCGGGCTTTCAGGCATGTTATAACATTGTTATAACATGTAAATCAGGCATTGATTGTGCCCGATCCGATAAGTTCTTCACCATCGTACCATGCTGCAAACTGCCCGGCAGTGATTCCTCTCTGCATATTGTCAAATATCACGTAAATGCCTTCTTTCCTGGAGATTAGTATTGCCTTCTGAAGAGGCTGGCGGTACCTTATCCTGACATCATACTCCCTCGATTCGCCGGGCTCCATCTTCAGGTCCCTTCTTATCCAGTGTATCTCGTCACTCTTTACAAGAAGCCCCTTCCTGTAAAGTCCTGGGTGAGACTGACCTTCCCCTGTGAACAAAAGATTTTCAGTTATGTCGGTACCGAGAATGAAGAGTGGTTCCCTGTAGCCGCCGATGTTGATTCCTTTTCTCTGCCCGATTGTATAGAAATGAGCTCCGTTATGTTCCCCGATAACCTTCCCTGAAAGGCTCGTGAAATAGTAAGGTTCAGACGCTGCAACGAGATAATCATCGTTAATGCCGGCTGCCGGAATACCGGGTTCCCATTCGGGGTGGATGAATGAGGCCGGGATTTCAATC
This sequence comes from Bacteroidales bacterium, assembly GCA_034004115.1. Classification (GTDB taxonomy): domain Bacteria; phylum Bacteroidota; class Bacteroidia; order Bacteroidales; family VadinHA17; genus LD21. The sequence continues at coordinate 15,122 of JAVEXG010000046.1, forward strand.
ACTTTTCCTTTTTTTGCTTTTAGCTTTTGCTGCAGAAAGGTGGGAAGGTGTACTTTACCTACAAAACAGATACCCTGGGAATCTTTCCTTGTTGCTGTCGGGAGTGAAAGATCTGCAGCAATTGCCCTTACCTGGCTTTTGGTGAGATGCCCTGCCGGAAAGAGAGCGTAACCAAGCTGTTCCTGACTGAGCTGGCAGAGAAAATAGCTCTGGTCCTTGTTGCCGTCAGTCCCGCACAACAGCCTGTAAATTTCGCCTTCGGGAGTATTCAGCACCTCCCGGCGGCAGTAGTGACCCGTGGCGACAAAATCGGCTCCCAGCTTCCTCGCTTCATCGGCAAAGGAATCAAACTTTATCTCCCTGTTGCACAATATATCAGGGTTTGGAGTCCGGCCTTTTTCATATTCCGAGAACATGTAGTCGACAACCTTCTGCCTGTACGCATCGCTCAGATCGACGAAATGATAGGGGATGCCCAGCTTTTTCGCCACCATCTCCGCGAACATAGCATCGTCTTCCCAGTGGCAGTCGCTCTGAAGCAAGCCTGTAGTGTCGTGCCAGTTTCTCATGAAAAGTGCTTCCACATCAAATCCCTGCTGCATCAGCAGCCAGGCCGCAACACTCGAGTCGACACCTCCTGACAATCCTATTACAACCTTCTTTTTCACGACGCAAAGTTAATTAAAATGGCTAACTTTATCGGGTTATGAGTGTCGGAACGTTAACAATATACAGCGCATCAGCGGGTTCGGGCAAAACCCATCAGCTTACCGGGATCTATCTCGAAAAATTGTTCAGATCGAGACTCAGCTACAGGAGAATCCTTGCCGTTACGTTCACTCATAAGGCAACTGCCGAAATGAAAGACCGGATCCTCAATGAGCTCGACAAGCTTGCTACCGGTCGGCCCTCTTCTTACCTCAATGATATTTCAGGTTCGACAAAGAAAAGCGAAGCAGTAATAAGGAAAGAGGCAGGAGAGATTCTTACATCGATACTTCATGATTTTTCAAGATTCTCGGTCAGCACAATCGACAGTTTCTATCAGAAGATAGTCAGGGCTTTTGCACGGGATATAGGCCTCCATTCAGGCTTCGACATAGAGATCGACCATACAATGACTCTGTCGAAGGCGGTCGATAATATGATCTCCTCGGCAGCTAATGACAGCATGGTTAAAAACTGGCTGCTGATGTTTGCTCGTTCGAACATCGAGGAGGGCAAGTCATGGGATCTCAAGAGGAGCATTACGGCTCTGGCAGGAGAATTATTCAACGAAAAGTTCCGGCTTCTTCCCATCGAAGAAAAGGAGAAGCTCCGCGACAAGGAGTTCCTGGTTTCCTATATAGGGGAGCTGAAAGCCCTTATGTCGGACTTCACGGAATATATAAGGCAGGCAGGTCAGAAAGCAATAGGCCTCTTTGACCGTTATGGACTCACGGATGACATGATTTTTCAGAAGGGAAAAGGTGTTCCTTCATTCGTCAGGGCTGCAGCGGCAGGCGAGTTCAGGATCCCCAATTCTTATGTCCGTTCAGCGGCGGCCGATCCTCCCCGGTGGTATTCCGGGAAACCAGATCCTGCACTGGAAGAAGCTCTGGGAGCAGGACTTGACGAGACGGTAAGGGATCTTGTCGGTTATTATGACAGGAACACGGCTGGATACAAAACGGCAAAAGTTATTCTGTCGTACATCTATATACTTGGTATATTGTCAGATATACTGGTCCAGGTTCGTCTCATAACCAGGGATGAAAACGTATTTCTTCTTTCTGATGCCGGCGAGCTGATTTACCTGATAACCGAAAAGGACCAGGCTCCCTTTATTTATGAGAAGGTGGGAAATGCCTTTGAGAACTTCATGATAGATGAGTTTCAGGACACTTCGGTGATCCAGTGGAAGAATTTCAGGCAGCTTATGGACAACAGTATGGCTCAGGGCTTTGACAACCTTGTGGTTGGAGACATTAAGCAGTCGATATACAGGTGGCGTAACAGCGACTGGCACACCCTCCGCGACCTGAAGCGGGGTGTCGATGGCAGTAGGTTCATATCAAAACCTCTCGGAACCAACTACCGGAGCTGTTCAAATATAATCAGGTTTAACAATTCACTCTTTTCAATAATACCTGCACAGATAGAATCGGAATTGTCAGCAGACGGACAGGTTTCAGAGTTCAGTGAGCTTTTTTCAGAGGTTGTACAGAAAGATCCCGGAAGAAAAACAGACGGATATGTAAGGCTTGAATTCATTGAGGGCACTGACGAAGCAACATGGCAGGAAGAGGTCCTGAAAAGACTTCCGGAATTAATCGAGTCGATCCAGGACAAGGGCTACAGCGCTTCCGATATTGGCATTCTGGTAAGGGATAACCGCGAGGGAGCAGTGGTTCTGAAGGAAATTCTTGATTACAGCTGCTCCTGCCCTGAGGAAAAGAAGGCACGGTACAACTACAATATCGTTTCCGGCGAATCGCTTCTGCTGTCAAACTCCGCAGCCGTAAACTTCATTATTGCCGTTTTGATGGCGCTCGACAATCCGGAGGACATGATTGCCAGGGCTCTGATGCTCAGAAATTTCCTTCTTGCAACAGGAAGCGGAGACGCCGGACAGGTACCTCTGCCCGGAGAAGATCTGATCGGTTTTTCACAGAACTACTTTCCGGAGGGATATCGTGAGTTTCTCGATGGTCTTAAAAACCAGCCTTTATGGAATATCACCGAAAGGGTAATCGGATTTTTCGGACCTGGCAAATTCTCCTTCAATGTTCCATATCTGAATACATTTCAGGATATTGTCCTTGGGTACGCTTCTGCAAGGAATCCCGGAATTGCATCATTCCTCGAATGGTGGAACACTGAAGGTGTGAGAAAGTCGATTGCCGTTCCCGACAGTCAGGATTCGATGCGGGTGCTGACAATCCACAAGTCGAAGGGACTCGAGTTTGGAATTGTGATTCTGCCTTTCCTCTCCTGGAACCTCGACCATAAATCCTTTCATTCAAATATCCTCTGGGCAGTGCCTGATTCACCGCCTTTCAACCGGCTTGGAATAGTGCCGCTGAGATACAGCCGCGAACTTTCTGATACAATTTTCGCAGAACAATACTTCGATGAGAGGCTCTCCGCTTATCTCGACAATATAAACCTGCTCTATGTGGCTTTCACACGGGCTGTGAGTGCCATTTTCGGATTTGCTCCGGCTAAACCCGGAAATGAGAACAGGATAGCATCGGTGATAAAAGAAGCTGTTGCCTTCTCCGGGAATCATCCCGACGGATCACCGGCTTTTCTTCATAATTTCTTCGATCCTCAGGCGGGCACGCTTGAATATGGGATTCTTCCTGATGTTCAAAAGGAACTCACTCCGGGAAAGGGATTATTCGTCAGCGAGTATCCGGTGACTGACTATACCGGCTCACTTAAGCTGAAACTTCACTGGGAGGACTACCTCAATGCCGGGAAATCAGGTGCAAGGGAGAAAGTTACTTACGGCAGAATGATGCATGATCTGTTCAGCCTGATAATAACCGCTGGTGACATTCAGGAGGCTGTGAGGAAGATGTTAAGGGCCGGTGAGATCACTGAGCAGGAAGAATCCACTCTGATTCAGAAGATTCATTCCCTTATCGATCAGGAGATTGTGTGTGAATGGTTCAGGGAAGGAAACATGGTGCTGAATGAAGCAACGGTTCTTATGCCCGATTCGGGCACCCGGCGGCCCGACCGTGTGATCATACGGGACGGGAAGACATACCTTGTCGATTTCAAGTTCGGGGAGGAGAGCGGCAGTCACCTCAGTCAGGTCAGGAACTACAGGAAGATACTGACTGAAATGGGCCATGATGTTGCCGGTGCGTATATATGGTATGTGGATGTCAACAGGATTATTACTGTCTGAATGGAAGAAAACATCAAAATACCGGTCAGTTATCCCTGGGGATCCCCGAGAAGGTTCAACGCCTTTAGCGACAGCTTCAGGTCGGCCCATGGTTCAAGGATGCAGAAGGTGTCGATAGATGCCGGATTTACCTGCCCGAACCGCGACGGCACAAAAGGCACAGGCGGCTGTACCTACTGCAATAATAAGGCTTTCAACCCGTCATATTGCACTCCGGAGAAACCTGTTATTCAACAGATAAATGAGGGAATTGAGTTTCACAGGCGCCGCTACCGGCGGGCTGAAGCATTTCTGGCTTACTTCCAGGCTTATTCGAATACATACGCATCCACTGAGGTACTTCGTGCAATGTACAATGAGGCCCTGAGTCACAAGGACATCAGGGGACTTGTAATCGGAACCCGTCCCGATTGTGTTAATGATGAGATACTCGACCTCCTGAAAGAATTGTCAGAGAATTGCATCGTTCTGCTTGAATTCGGCATCGAATCATGTTATGACAGCACCCTTGTACGGATAAACAGGGGACATACATTCGCAGATGCGGTGAAGGCGCTTGAGGCTTCGCATTCGAGGGGACTTGATACAGGAGCCCACTTTATCTTCGGATTGCCCGGTGAAACACGGGAAGATATGCTTAAGGAAGCCGGCATAATTTCAGGTCTCCCCCTGAACAGGGTGAAATTTCACCAGCTTCAGATTATCAGGGGCACTGCCATGGAAAAGGAATATAATGAACGACCCGGTGATTTTGAGATATTCTCATGGGAGGATTACCTCAATTTCATAGTAAGGTTTATTGAGCGGCTCAATCCGTCAATTCAGATCGAACGATTCACGGGAGAGGCGCCTCCGAGGTTCCTGGCTAAGGAGATGTGGGGAAGGAAACGAACAGATGTAATTGTCGGGCTGATTGAAAAGCGGCTCGAAGAACTCGATACGTGGCAGGGCAGATTGTATGTTTAATGTATAATAGGCGGTAGATGATGGGAGAGGAGACGAAGGGACGAAGGGACGAAGAGACGAAGAGACGTAGAGACTGAAAGACGGCAAGACGAAAGATTATGGTATATTTTCTGGAAAGAATAGCAAAGCATCTCTACGAAAGCACCGGCGGTAACATTGGACGCCATTGCCTTGTGTTTCCCAGCAGGAGGGCCGGACTTTATTTCCTGAAATACTATTCGGCTTTGCTTGAAAAACCTGCATGGGCTCCCGTGACCATGACGTCAAATGAATTTTTCGGTTCCTTTTCGGACCTGATGGTTGCCGACACCGAAGTCCTGTTATTCGAACTGTACAGGGTTTACCTTAGTCTTAACAACAGGGGAGAGGGCTTTGATGAGTTTTACTTCTGGGGCGATATGCTGTTAAACGATTTTGACGATGTTGACAAGTATATGGCCGATGCCCGGGTGGTGTTCCGTAATGTGGAGGATTTCAGGAATATAGATGCACGGTTCGGAGATCTCGACCCTGAACAGGCTGAGATTATAAAACAATTCTGGCGCAATTTTGAGCCTGAAAAGCAATCGCCGCAGAAAGACGGATTTATCACCGTATGGTCGATCCTTGAGGAGCTGTACTCCGGTTTCAGAAAGGTACTCCGCTCATCAGGACTGGCTTATGAGGGAATGATAATGAGGGATGTTGCAGAAAGTTTCGGCAGCGGTAAAATGCACGACCTGAAATGGGAGAAAGTTCATTTCATAGGATTCAATGCACTGAACAAGTGCGAGCTCATACTTATGAAACAACTTCAGGATCAGGGAAAAGCCTGTTTTTACTGGGATTACGACACTTCTTACATCGGGGATGGAAACACCAACTCTGCCGGGCTGTTCATGAACAGGAACCTTAAGGTGTTCAGGAACGATATGCCGCCAGACTGGCAGTACGACACATTTCTAACAACACCCGGTACTGATGTGACCAGAAGGGTTATCGCGACTGCCTCTGATATAGTTCAGGTGAAGCTTATACCGGAGCTCCTGGGCTCTTTCCCCGCACTACCGCCGGAAGACGCTCACCATACGGCAGTTATACTGGTTGACGAGAACCTTATAGTTCCCCTGCTGACCAGCCTGCCGGGTGATGTCGGCGATATAAACATCACAATGGGTTATCCGCTCAAAATGACAGGTGTGTACAGCCTGGTGAAGCATATCTTCAACCTTCAGCGGAATGCTTCGGCGGAAGGAAGCGAGATCCTCTTCAGCCGCCGGGAGGTCATCGATATCCTGAGGCATCCTCTGTTTACAGATGTTTTGGGCGATGAAGAAAGAAGCATTTCAGCTGAAATTCAGTCCGGAAACCTCTTCCGTATACCTGCCGGTTTCCTTTGGAAAACCCGCCTGATGGAAGCCATTTTCAGGAAATCAGCCACGCCGCCTGAATTCTCTGATTACCTGATAAATATACTTGAAATTGTGTCAGCGGGAGGGTCCGGGGCCGATAAGGAGGATCCTGACAGTCTGATGCAGCGAAAACTGAGGAACGAATTCCTTCATACGGTACTGAAGACAATCAGGCGTCTTGAACCTGTTGCAGATTCCAGGGATGTAGTGTTCAGGATTGATACCTACATCAGGATTCTCGACAAGATTCTGAGAAACCAGTCAGTTCCATTCACCGGCGAACCATTGTCGGGTATCCAGATAATGGGGTTTCTCGAGACCAGGGCACTTGATTTCAGGAACATAATAATGCTTTCAGTCAACGAAGGATCGCTGCCATCAGTCAGTACCGGGTCGTCATTCATTCCATACAGCATAAGGGAAGCATTCGGGCTCCCTGTTATAAACCACCAGGAATCGCTTTATGCATACCACTTTTTCAGGCTCCTTCACCGTGCTGAGAATGTTACTTTCGTTTACAACTCCGATTCGTCAGGTATGCGAACCGGCGAAATGAGCCGCTTTCTTACCCAGATGAAATACGCACGCCTGATCAGCCCTGAAACGGTTACCCTGAATTTTGACATAAGGACAAGCTCCCCTGAAAATCCAGAAATTGAAAAGACGGACATGCACCGGGAGAGACTGCTGAAGCTTTATTCCGGCGATCAGGCAAGGTCGATGCTTTCCCCGACCGCAATAAACACCTGGCTTAACTGCAGGATGAGATTTTATTACAGGTACGTCAGCGGTCTTAAGGAACCCGATCAGATATCTCCTGAGATCGATCATGCCATCTTTGGACAGGTGCTTCACAGGATAATGAAGGAAATCTATACGATTCCACCTGGAAAGGATATCACTGCGGATTATATTGATTCCCTTTCAGGAAACACCGCTTTTCTTAACGGTCTTATTGATCAGATTGTTGACTCTATCTATGGTCAGGACCACAGGCGTCCGGAGAGCGGTAATGATATTATCATCAAGGATATACTCCTTGCCTACCTGAGAAGGATCCTGGCGGCCGACAGGTATATTTCACCGTTTGCGATGGTTGGCACAGAAAAGGAGTACCGGTTCCATTTGCCTCTCGGAAGTGAAGGTACGGAGCTGAGAATAAGGACGGGAGGAAGTATCGACCGGATCGACAGGGTGGGGGGAAGGCTCAGGATTGTGGATTACAAGACCGGAGAGGTTGCCCCAAAGATTGCTTCACTGGATGATCTGTTTACCGATGACAGGAAGAAGGAATTTGACGGATGGCTTCAGACTTTGCTTTATTGTGAAGCCTTTCTGTCGAATAACCCGGCCGAGGCAGTAAGACCATCGATCTACAGGGTGAAGGAATTGAAACAGGAGAAAGCTGACGATGCTCTGAAAATTAAGGAGGACAAAAACAGTGAATGGATACTTGAGGATTACCGGACTGTAAGAGAAGATTTTATGGCTGGGATCACCGGTGTGGTTGCTTCAATATTCAGTTCAGGGGAGCCTTTCAGAATGACGCTTTCCTTTAGCAAATGCAATTACTGTCCCTACCGGGGATTATGCAGGAGATAAAAAAA
>JAVEXG010000197.1:0-4728 GCA_034004115.1 Bacteroidales bacterium
GAAACTTGTCCCTTATTTTGTCTTTTTCAATCTGGATAGAATCACCATGAGGTTCTCCTAAACCACCCCGGCCCGGGATCGAATTCCGGCCCGTACAAAACCACTGCCCGGGCCACCCCTCCTTGCCAGGAGGGGAAATCTATGAGATTATATATCAGCCTGTTAAGGATACACCAAAATACAAAAAGACTCGTTAGTGCGGTAAAAACCAATTTTAAGATTTTTTTACAACTCATATTCAGTATGTTATAAAACATAACCGTACTAATTTCACGAGACGTCACAAGTCAGGAAGGAACCAGAAATACAAACCCGTTTAACCAGACCTGCCCTGACGCTAACGGTCAGGGTCTCCGCTACGCTCCGACACGACTTGAATAAAAAAAGGGCTGATTACCAGCCCTATATACTTTTTCAGGATTAAGAAATTCCTATTTTGTAGCTTCCTTTTCGCTGTCGGCTTCAACTTTTGAAGCCTTCCTGAATTCCTTCATGCCCTGACCAATACCCTTCATCAGTTCAGGAATTTTGCGGCCTCCGAACAAAAGCACAACAACAAGCAGAATAAGAATTATCTCAGTTAAACCAATCTTTCCCATCTCTTTAAGTTTTTGAATTTGTGCAAAGTTATTAAAATAGTCTCTCGTTATACTCCGGGGTGAAAATAATTCTCAGGGTTGCCTGAAGCAGTCTGAATACAGCCAGGCAATGCCGAATACTACTTCCTTATCAGTCTGATTATATCATTCCCGTTGGCGAGGATGAGCAGACCCAGAAGTATTATCATACCGGTTACCTGGGCATATTCCAGGAATTTGTCGCTGGGTTTCCTTCCAGTCACCACCTCGTAAAGAAGGAACATTACATGTCCTCCGTCGAGCGCCGGGATCGGAAGTATATTCATCACGGCCAGTATTATCGAAAGAAGGGCCGTCAGGTTCCAGAACGATTGCCAGTCCCATACTCCCGGGAAGATGCTCCCTATTGTAATGAACCCGCCAAGTGACTCATAGGCTTTTGTATGCTTTGAAAAGATCACCCTGAACTGTTTTACATAATCACCTATCGTCTTGAATCCCTTGCTTATTCCTGCCGGAATCGATGCAAGGAATCCGTAGTTCACCGTCTTCAGCTCAAACATCTGGGCGTAGGTGCGTGAGCTTCCCACTCCAAGCAATCCCCCGGCAGTAAGAACAACGGGTATGTCAACCTGGTTTCCGTCCCTGACGGCGTTAACCAGCACCTCTTTGCCCCGGTTCCGGGAGAGATAGCTTTGAAATTCATCAAACCACTGGAAGTTGTTGCCGTCGATACCAAGCAATTCATCTCCTTCAATCATTCCTGCAAGCTTTGCGGGCGATTCCTTGCCGAATCCGGAAACCACGTAGGGCCTGAACGGAGTCCTGGGTTCCAGCATACCCTCCCCTTTCAGCATTCTTGCAATAAACTCGACCGGGATTGGTATGTTTAATATTTCCCCGTTCCTGTCAACCTGGATGGTTTTGCGGTCGTTAAGGATTATATCTGACGGTATCTCGTTGAAATTTTCGATCTTCACGTTATCCACCGACATGATCATATCACCATTTCTGAGGCCTATTGCATAGCTCGCCGAGTCGGTTACAATTCCGTATTTGACGTTCGCTGTCGGAAGATAGGTTTCTCCCCATGCATAAAGAACGCCTACGTAAATGATAAGAGCTGAGATAAAATTAAAGATAACTCCCGCCGTCATTATCAACAGTCTCTGTCCGGCAGACTTTGACCGGAACTCATAGGGCTGCGGAGGCTGTTTCATCTGTTCCTTATCCATCGACTCATCAATCATTCCCGATATCTTAACGTATCCTCCAAGGGGAACCCAGCCGATTCCGTATTCAGTCTCTCCGGCTTTCCGTTTGAAAAGGGCAAACCACGGATCGAAGAACAGGTAGAATTTCTCGACCCTGGTCTTGAACAGCTTCGCAAACAGAAAATGTCCGAATTCGTGGATTATGACTATTATTGAGAGGCTTAGCAGAAACTGAAGTATCTTTATTAGTATGGTCATGGTCGTTTACATAGTTCGTTAATATAGTTCTGGGCCTCTGTTCTGGCCAGCGAATTGGTGGTTTCAAGGTAGCCAAGCCCGGGTGAAGCAAAAAACTCAGTCTTCTCCATTGTGTGTTCAACAACATCCGACATCTGAAGGAAACCGATTTTCCCTGCCAGAAAAGCACTGACAGCCACCTCGTTGGCCGCATTCAGGATGCAGGGCATATTACCTCCCTCGTTCAGGGCGTGATATGCCAGGGCCAGGTTGCGGAACCGTTTTGTGTCGGGTGGAACAAACGTAAGAGCGCCGCATTGGGTCAGATCCAGCTTAGGCAGATCGGAGGCCAGCCTGTCGGGATAGCTCAGTGAATACAATATCGGAACTCTCATATCCGGCACACCCATCTGAGCCTTGACAGATCCGTCGGCGAAGTGAACCATTGAATGAATTATTGATTGAGGGTGTATTATGACTTCTATCTTTTCGGGGAGCAGGTCAAACAGCCATCTTGCCTCGATGACCTCCAGACCTTTATTCATCATTGATGCCGAATCGATTGTAACCTTGTTGCCCATCTCCCAGTTGGGATGCCTGAGGGCTTCATGAGGCTTCACATTCTCAAGCATCTCCATTGTATAATTCAGGAAGGGGCCTCCTGAGGCTGTAAGAGTAATCTTGTCAACCGGATTGCCCATTTCGCCGGCAAGGCACTGGAAGATAGCAGAATGTTCGGAGTCGACAGGAATGATTTTGCTGCCTGATTCCTTAACAAGCTTTTTTATTATTTCACCGGCGATAACCAGAGTCTCCTTATTTGCAAGGGCGATTTTCTTCCCTGCCCTGATGGCTGAGATGGCAGGCTTAAGACCTGAATAGCCGACCATTGCAGCAACGACCAGATCGATGTTTGTGCCTCTTACAACCTGCTCTATGGCTTCTTCGCCGGCATACACTTTAACAGGATAGTCTTTCAGGGCTTCCCTGAGCTGCAGATAGTGCGACTGATCGCCAATAACAACCGAGTCGGGCTGATAAGTGATAGCCTGCCGGGCCAGTAGCTTTATGTTGCTGCCAGCAGTCAGAACCTCTACCGAAAACTCCCCGGGATACCTGGAAATGACATCCAGTGTCTGGGTGCCGATCGAGCCTGTCGATCCGAGTAAGGCAATTTTCTTTGGCATAAAAACCCCTGCTTTTAGAAGATGACGTATTTCTCCGGATCCAGGGGACTTCCCTTGTACCAGATCTCAAAATGAAGATGAGGTCCGGATGTATATACTTCGCCCGAATTGCCAACGATGGCAATGGTTTCACCGGTCCGTACCAGATCGCCGGTCTCCTTCAGCAGCGAAGCATTATGCTTGTAAACCGATACAATATTATTTGCATGCTGAACCTCTATCACATAGCCGGTCTCCCTTGTCCAGCCGGTGAATATTACCGTGCCCGCAAGCGCGGCGTCGACCTGCGATTTTGGTTTCGTGACTATGTCGGTTCCGTAATGCCTGAGGGAAGGATCGAACTTACCGGACACTATTCCCCTGACAGGAGGAAAAAAGTGAAGGCTTGCGAGATTTGTCTCGGCCGATGGCATGGACTGATCCTGAGAAATATTATATCTGCCCTCTGTTTCAATCTGTTCCCTGAGAGCTGAATCTTCGGGGGAAGTACGGAAAGAGATGCTGTTGTAGTTCATTGTTGTATCCCGCAAGGCTACTGAGCTGGCTGGTCTGTCTCCTGCAATAATGGCGGTCAGGTTTTCAAAATAGCGGTCCCTGAGAGCGAGTTCCCTTTCAAGTGAATCAAGCCTGATTGCATTAAGAAGAATATCCCGGCGCATTGTAACATCGGGGTAGCCCGGAATGAATTCCCTGATATTTGTAAAGGCTATCAGCGATGCTGTCGAACCAACAATAAAAAAGACCACAAAAAAGATCATCAGGAACGAGTTGTACCGAGTCAGCCTTACCCTCCATACCTCTTCAAATGTGGTATCATTGGTAACGGCAAACTTGAACTTGTCGCGCCAGCTGGTTTTCTTCTTTTCGTTTTTAGCCATTTTCCCTCAATGATTGGCCAGCAAAGATAATAAACCTCAGACAACCTTTACCGGTTTCTCTTCACTTTGCCACAATCCGTGCTTTGAGCATACCGACATTGCAGACAGGTTCATTGAGACATCAGGAGCCACAATATGAAAATCGACCTCAACGTGAGCCGGAAGGTTACCGTATACGCCTGGTGTGTAACGGGCCTCGGCCATAAGAGTCTCCCTGTTCCAGAGCTGGATCAGGCTTATTGAATGGTCGTATTCGTCAGGATGGGGGTACTCCTCTCCGATCCTGACCTTTACAACAAATTTTTCACCTCTCTTAGCCTCATCGGCACAGATTACGTGAGGCATATGACGATCGAGATAATCACGTTTGATTTCTTTCTCTTCCTTTTCTATATCCAGTGCTTGAAATACTCGTGGCATGTTTTCTTTGTTTTGATATTTAGCAAAAATAATTCTTATTACATTTTAATTTGTCATTTTCCGGGGAAATATTATCTTTGCACCGAAATTGCGGGGTGGAGCAGTGGTAGCTCGTTGGGCTCATAACCCAAAGGTCGGAGGTTCGAATCCTCCCTCCGCTACAAAGAAAAAGCCCTGTCGCGTTAGCGGCGGGGTTTTTTATTTACAGCCCGAG
>JAVEXG010000198.1:0-4688 GCA_034004115.1 Bacteroidales bacterium
CACACTCCCTATCACCCTCGACAACATGATTTACCATGCGGCATCAGTGTCAAGAGGGGTGAGGAGGGCTCTTGTTGTTGTCGACCTTCCATTCGGAACCTACCAGGGTAATTCCAGGGAAGCTCTTGCATCAGCAGTCAGAATTATGAAGGAGACCGGAGCGTCTGCCGTTAAGCTCGAGGGCGGACAGCAGGTGGCTGAATCAATAGAGCGTATTCTCTCAGCAGGGATACCAATAATGGGGCATCTCGGCCTCACTCCTCAGTCGATTCACAAGTTCGGGACGTACGTGGTCAGGGCAAGGGAGGAAGATGAAGCCCGCCGCCTGCTCGAAGACGCCAGGATACTGGAGAAACTGGGATGTTTTGCAATTGTGCTTGAGAAGATCCCGGCAAAACTGGCTGCAGAGGTCACCAATACCCTTAAGATTCCTGTTATAGGAATAGGAGCGGGACCGGGAACCGACGGACAGGTACTTGTTATTCACGATATGCTTGGTATAAACCAGGAATTCTCCCCAAGGTTTCTCAGGAGATATCACAACCTTCATGATGAAATTCTTAAAGCCGTTGAGCAATATATCGCCGATGTCCGTTCAAAGGATTTTCCGAACGAAAAGGAACAATATTAAAATTTAATTAATGGTTGAAGTATTATTTGAGGATAATCATCTGATCGCTGTCCTGAAAAAGCCGGCGGATCTTTCGCAGGGCGACCGGACCGGGGATGAAGCAATCGATTCAGCCGTGAAAAAATATATTGCTGAAAAGTATAAAAAACCCGGAGCCGTTTACCTTGGTCTCATTCACAGGCTCGACAGGCCTGCAAGCGGGGTTCTGCTGTTTGCCAGGACCTCCAAGGCCCTTGAACGCATGAATGAGATATTCCGGACCCGTGAAGTCAGGAAGACTTACCTCGCGATAGTAAACGACAGGCCCCCGAAGGATGAGGATACCCTGACTCATTATCTGAAAAAGAATGAGAAGCAGAATAAAACATATGTTTATGACAATGAAGTAAGGGGATCGAAGCAGGCAAGCATGACATACCGTCTTACCGGAAGATCTGAACGCTTCTTTCTTCTTGAAGTGGAACTCCACACAGGAAGGCATCATCAGATCAGGGCACAGCTCGCAAGCATAGGATGCCCTATAAAAGGCGACCTGAAGTATGGTTATCCGCGGTCGAATGAAGACGGCAGCATCTGTCTCCTGGCAAAGCGTCTCGAATTTATTCATCCTGTGAAAAAGGAAAAGGTAATAATAACTGCACCCCTTCCCGCCAGCGACGTCTGGAAGCTTTTCAGGAATGTGGAGGTATAAAAAAATGAGCCCGGAAATTCCAGACTCATTTTCTTCTGTCATGAAAGCAATAACTCCTGTCTTTGTTCTTTCATTATCCTCTTAAAGGATACCCTTCTGATCTCAACCTTTGCAAAGATAGGCAGGTTCTGCCCAAACAGAGTTAAAATCAGGTTAATAAGAGTTAAGGAAAAGTTAAATCCTGTTCTGTGATTTGAGAAAAACTTAAATTTGCGCCATGAGCAAGAATAAATTCATCGGCCTGATTATTATGATGCTGATCTCCATCACAGGGATCATCTGGGTGCAGATGATTTGGATCAGCAATGCTTTGAAAATCAGAAATGATATTTTCAACAGGGCGGTCTATGCCAGTCTTAACGATGCAGTCGAGACGATAGAAACAAACCGCAAGATGGATTTCATCTTTAATTCTCCCGCTTCATTTAATCCGCAGGAAGCTGATGTGTCTTCATATATGCGTGTCGGCAGTTATTCCTCCACTGACGGGAAAAGCTACAACTACAGTGTAACGAGCCAGTCGATGACCGGCACTGTTGATTCGACCGGCGCTGTCAGGTTCAATGAACCTGTAATCACCAGAACAGATACAACTTTTTACCAGGAGCCCATTGACATTGAATCACGCAGGCCGATCCAGTCCTCTCCGCCTGTCAATACAAGGGATTTCATCGACCGGGTCAGGAGAAGGGCAAACGAATTTCAGGCAATGAGCGAGGAGATGATTGCAGAGGTTTATCAATGGGAGAAAACAATGGAACTAAACCCCGCTGAGGTCCGGAACGTTCTTGGCAGGTCCCTTCATTTCTCAGGAATCGAAACCCCTTTCGAATTTGCTGTTATCAGGGATGGACAGGTAAAGGACGGAACCTTTGTGAAGGCCGGGAAGAATGAATTTCTTAAAAGCAGTTATATGGTCCGGCTTTTCCCCGATAACATAATGGGACAGAACCTGATACTTTCCGTCATCTTTCCCGAAAAGCGGAATTATGTTCTGGGATCTATTTCATGGCTTCTTGGCGGATCCCTGCTCTTTTCCTTCATCATCCTGGCAACTTTTGCTCTAAGCCTTTTCTTCCTGATAAGGCAAAAAAGGATCTCGGAAATGAAATCCGATTTCCTTAATAATATGACACACGAATTCAAGACTCCCATCGCCACAATATCTCTTGCTGCAGATACAATAACCAATCCCAAGGTGATAAGTGATGAAAACAGCATCAGGCATTTTATAGGCATGATAAAGAAGGAGAACAGCAGGATGAACAAGAAGGTCGAAACAATCCTGCAGATTGCATCGCTCGACAAGAAGGAAATAGATTTCAGGTTTGAGAATGTGTCGATGCATTCGATTATCACAAGAGCTGCTGAGACCATCGAAATCCAGGTTCACCAGAAAAACGGCAGGATGACTCTTAATCTGAATGCCGCTGAACCTGTTGTCTCAGGCGATACTGAGCATCTTTCAAACCTCGTTAACAATCTTCTCGACAATGCCCTGAAGTATTCGCCCGAAACGCCCGACATAACAGTCGAAACTACAAATAGCGACAAGGGACTTATAATGTCTGTTACCGATAAGGGAATAGGAATGAACAAGAGCATCCAGAGCAAGATTTTTGAAAGATTCTACAGGCAGACAAGCGGAAATGTTCATGATGTTAAGGGGTTTGGTCTTGGCCTGAACTATGTAAGAGCTATTGTCGACGCCCACAGGGGAAATATTACAGTAACAAGTGAACCTGGAAAGGGAAGCCGTTTTGATGTCTTCCTGCCATTTAATACCGATAACTGAAATGAACATGAAATCAGCCCGGATTTTTCTCGTTGAAGACGACCTGAGCTTCGGTTCGGTCCTTAAATCATACCTGGAACTTAATGACTTCCAGGTCGACTGGGTTGATGACGGCAAGTATGCTGTTGATCACTTCAGGAAAGGAGCCTTCGATATCTGCATTCTCGACGTCATGCTGCCGCATGTAGACGGCTTCACAATTGCAGGCGAGATACGAAAGATCAACAACCTGGTCCCGATAATATTTCTGACTGCCAAGAAGATGAAGGATGATGTCCTGAAAGGTTACGGGGCCGGAGGGGATGACTATGTTACAAAACCATTTGACACTGAAATACTTCTGGCAAAAATCAAGGCAATACTGACCCGCCGTGATTTCCAGACCGGCACAAAGGATATCTTCGAGATTGGAAAATTCGTATTCAATTCCAGACTCCGGACACTCACAATCGGAGACGATGAGAAAAAACTCTCTCCAAAGGAAGCCCAGCTTCTCGAGCTGCTTGCCCTTAATCCGAACGAATTGATAAGCAGGGAAATGGCGTTGAAAAAGATATGGGGTTCCGATGATTATTTTACCGCCAGAAGCATGGATGTTTATATCACCAAGCTTAGAAAATTCCTGTCAGAGGATCCACGCCTGAACATAAAGAATATTCATGGCGCAGGATTTCAGCTTATCATCAGGGACGATCTGACCTGAGGCTATTCCTGTTGAACTGAAGCGGAAGCAGCTGACCTATCCCGTCGAGCTCGATTATTTTATTTTTCTCCGCTAGCAGAATTCTGATCTGCCTGTTCCATCTGCTTTCCTCTTCTGCAATTACCTGGCGGCAGTTGCCGCAGGGGGCAACCTGTTCCGCGACCGATCCATCTTCAGATATTGCAGAAATTGCCAATGTGACAGGCCTGTCATCAGGGTAATTGGTTATTGAAGCTGCGAGTGCTGTCCTTTCGGCACAGATGCCCGACGGAAAAGCTGCATTCTCAACGTTGGCCCCATGGACTATCCTTCCCGATTCAAGTCGTACTGCGGCACCAACCCTGAATTGAGAGTAAGGGGCATAGGCTGATCGGGCAGCCTCTTCCGAAGCCTTTATAAGTTCCTGATCTTCAGCGCTCAGTTCATTCTGGTCCTGAAATTCCCTCCAGGAAATGGATATATTTTTGATTTCTGACATAACTCTCTTATTATGTTTGAATTACAAAAATAGCAAAATTTGTTAGTCATTGTTCTTCCGGATACCTTTGGCCTCAGATTGTTAACAACTTTGCATTCTTTCAACAGCCACTTATGAGTCA
This sequence comes from Bacteroidales bacterium, assembly GCA_034004115.1. Lineage (GTDB taxonomy): Bacteria > Bacteroidota > Bacteroidia > Bacteroidales > VadinHA17 > LD21. Next base: position 4,420 of record JAVEXG010000198.1, read on the forward strand.
TGCAAGGGTATGCTCCGGGCATTTTTCCTATTTTTGCGGAAAGTGAGAAACGTGGGAAGGAAGACAAATATATTATTATTGCTTATTCTGGCTTTTGCCGGTATGACATCTTGCAGGGTCTCAAAGCCTATGATCACTCCGGCTTCAGGAAATGCACTTGCAGAGTTCTATATAACCCAGTACCGCGATCTGGCGGTCAGCGAAATGCGCAGGACAGGCGTACCTGCAAGTATCACCCTTGCTCAGGGGATGGTTGAATCCGATTACGG
>JAVEXG010000199.1:0-4641 GCA_034004115.1 Bacteroidales bacterium
TGCTGATGAAACCGTTCCATCCGATGAATAGGTTTTATGATATGATCTGCCTGCGGTAGTTTCTGTTATAACGTTGGAACTGTATGTCCATGTAGTATTTCTCCCGGATGGCCGGTTCATACTGGTTTTCCTCCCGTAGTTGTCATACTGATACCTTTTCCACAACGGTCCGTTATAATATGGCTCCGAAATACTGTCAACCTGCCCTTTTATGTTGTACCTTGTATCTGTATAGATCCACGTACCGTCAAATCCTTTAACATCAGAACGGATCTCCCTTCCGAGCTTGTCGAACCAGCTTTTAGCCTGTGAGCCGTCATTCCCGGTTTTAAGAACCGAAAACCTGGCAGTTTTTAGAACTGATGCCGGGATTTCCCATGTAAAAGTCGTGGCAGTCTGATTTCCGTCAGTCGAGGATATGGTTGCTTCTCTTCCCATATCATCGTATGTATAGGTAAGGGTGTTGCCAAGGTAATCTGCCCGGGTGGATAACCTGCCGTAGTTATCGTAGGTGCTGGTCGTTGTATGTGAAAGCGGATCGGTTATAGTTTTTATTCTTACTCCATTGGTCTCATAGGTATAGATATTTGTCCGGTAAACTCCCCCTGCGGTTATCGAATCTCTTTTCAGGCTTCCGTTTGTATTATATTTAAACCCTTTGACAAACTGATTACCTGTACCTGAATACCATGTTTCGCCGGACAGGTTGTTGGATGTCGATGAAAAAACCCTGGTTCCGGTTCTCGTTATTGTATTCTCACCGCTTTTTGAAAATTGCAATGTGGCGCTTGTTGGTCTTCCCAGCAACCACAGTGAAGAAGATACAGTATTATTATATTGACTTGTTACAGTCTCCGTCGGACCGCCCAGATAGGTTTTTACAATGGAACCGGGGTTGCCATAATTGTCATAAGATGATGTTGTCACGGTAACCTTATGACCAGTCTTGTTGTTGGTGGTAACGGAAACCTGAGGGTAAATGAAGATTCTTTTTGTTTCAGAAGCAAGAAGCAAATGAGTCATCGTATTCTTTATTTTCTCAATCGTATCACTGGTGCCTGATATTTTTCTGAGACTCATCTGAATCTGCGGATAGAAATAAGTTGAATGAAACCCGTTGATTATGATGTTTTCACTGGCAATAGCAGAAGCAACGTCAGAAATTCCTGATTTAGTGTAACCGAGGAACCCTTTGCCTCTGAGATGGATTTTTGCTCCTTCATAATAATAGTTTTGAGTATTCATACTCCCTTTGCCGTTGTCAACCAGAACAGAACTGACAACAGTCATGGGACCCTGAAAGTCTGAAACAGGGTAAACTGATCCTGATCCTCTCTGGTAAATACCTGAAGAAGCCTGCGAAAGCCGGATATAGGAAGGCTTTGTCAGGACTCCAAGACCGTCCGCGATCTTTTCCATGAGGACAGAGGTATTTCCCGGATTGCTGAAAACCTGATAGCCGTTCCTATAGGGAACTGAAGCATCGGTAGTAATAAATTCTGTACGGGCATCACCATTAAGATCAGTTAGATAAACATTCTGGGATGCCGGCGGATATGTTGGAAGCTGGTGGTAATAAAAATCCGTCCCGTTATTTTTTGAAATATAGTATTTACTTCCACTCCAGCTGATTTCTCTTGGAGAAGCCATTATATCCGCGGACCCGTCCCCGTTGAAATCTCCCTGTCTGACAAGATCATCTTTCAGGTTAGTCTTTTTTGCAGGAAAGAGAAATCCCTCAAAGCCTGTTCCTGTGGATAGCTGAATCTGCCACTCCGTCCAGTCATACTCTGTTGCATCTCTTCCATAACCATATAGGAAGACATCAATCTTGCCATCTCCGTTATAGTCCCCAAGGTTGAAGAAATGTCTTTTGGACGGCCATGTGGAACTATACAAAAGTGTCATATAAGACTCGCCGCTATAAGTATAGATTTTTAAACCGGCCTCTTCAAAGCTCCAGATATCAGATTTACCGTCACCGTTGAAATCTCCACTGAGAGCTTCATTAGCCAGTGTCGAAATTGTTCCATTTCCCAGAAGGTTTAAAGAACTTGTCAGTTGCCCGGATGAATTGACAAATGAATAAATGCGCCAGGTACCACCGGGCCCGATTATCAGAATATCATTCACTCCATCCCCGTTGAAGTCCTGGGAAACCAGATTATCGTCCTCCTGCTTTTCCGTATTCCTCCTTCTTTTCCCGGGCAAACCGGTTACCTGATTAAAAGTTTGCTGATATATCAGGACAGGAGCAGCAAACGGTGTTCCATTATTAAGCAAATAAAAGAACCAGGAAAAATTGATACCTCCTGTTGTATAAAGGATTTCATAAAGGATATCATCCCTGCCATCTCCGTTGATATCAACAGATTGTATGTCTTTAAGGACACTTAGATCGATACTTGTGGATTCAGATCCATATGTTGGGAAATAAAAATTACCATCGCCATAATATACTCTCAGTCCTGTCCATGATGCTCCTTTGTCAGGGTCAGGGATGCACAGAAAATCACCTTTGCCGTTTCCGTCATAATCCCCGGACACCAGGAAAGAATTATAGGAAACATAGAGATTATCCGTATTGTCCATGGTAAGGGCAAAGTTAACATTCGCCGGGATCTGATAATTAATTGCCGTTGAATTATTTCGGCTAGTTCCTGCTCCAAATTCAATAATCTCATTTAGTGTTGAGTACTTGTTGTAATACGGGCCCTGACTGGCATATTTAAACTCATAGGTTTTAACAACATTCGTGTTGTATTTAACCGTTATTCTGTCAAGTAAAAGACATTGCTGCATCTTTACCCCTCTCAGATAACCGGATGTTTTATCACTTCTCTCTTTATAATAAAATGTAACGGTGTTGGGTCCATAAGTTATTTCAGCCGGGTAAACGGTGCAGTTATCCTGGATGTATGCATAATTGATTTGATTTCCAAACAAATCGCTTACTTTAGAAACATGCCAGTTTACTATTTGTGAAAATCCAGGTATCTGGTGCTTTGACCCCGGTGTGTTGCCATATTCAAAGACCAGCCCTGATTTTGTCTCGGCTTTAAACCAGCCTGGTCCATACGTAGTGGTGGCTTGTTGTGATACCCTTGTGAAGATGTCATTGTCCGTCTGATAAGTTGCCCCTGCATCACCGTAATTTCCACTGGTTGGCACAAGTCTTTGACCATCAAGGTAGAAACGATCCAGCGTGGTTAAACCGACACCGCTCACCGCGTTATCATGGTAATATGTTTGAGGACCCCTGCCGATGACTGATAATCCACCAATCTGCCAGCCAAAGCCAGCAATACAAGGTCCGCTGTTTCCCGAATAAACAATAGACAGTTCCGGGGCAAGGCCATTAACCCCCGGTAAGAGTTCAAGGGGTATAGTATAGTTTGCTCCACCTGTCGGATTCACACTAAAACTACCCGAAGTTGCTCCCGGAAGATAAGAGGTGTTAAGAGTTCTTGTTTCAGGATCAACTGGAGTTGAGGTATATGAAACAGATCCTGTAACTATCGGATTTTGGATCTCAACAGTCAAAGAACCGCCACTTGGGGTGTAAGTATACCCCGGCCCCAGGGTAACACTATTTCGGGCCATATGCGATTGAGTACCACTTTCGGTATTAGTAAATGAAATATCAAATTCCTGTCCCGAAATGGCATTACTCAAGAACATGATTATTATGACCAGATAATATAATCTTTTCATAACTGATAGTTCTTAGATGAAGTTACTGGACTTTCTTTTCAAGATCAGAAATTCGCTTTGTCAAATCGTCTATTTCAGTTTGTTGTTCCTTTATTGCCTGAACAAGAACAGGAATAAGGCCGGTATATTGAATTCCCAAAACTCCGTCATCGCGTTTTATAACCAGATCAGGAAATAACTCCTGTAGCTCCTGCGCGATAAATCCGTACTGTAAATTATCTAAAGGTTGTTCCTTAAGAAATCCAGCATCATCTGAAAGATTATATGTAACTGGTCTTAGCAGTTTAACCTTATCTTTTACCGAGGTTATGTTTGTGATGTTCTTTTTCAGATTTATATCAGAGATAATTATTGGATCCTGGTATAAATAAGCCTGGGCGGCATAAAACTGATACCAGGGGGATCCTGAAGTGCCCAGAGTAGGATATCCAACATTAGCAAAGAAAGCTGAACCATCAAATAATATGGTTTTGGAATTGTAGGCCATTTTAACTGTCCCTGCCACATCGAGCCTATAAGTCGGATTTGTATTGTTTATTCCTACATAACCGCTCGAATTGACCTTAATTTGTGCAGGGAGATTGGCCACGAGGACAAAGGAGCAGAGAACCATGGGGAGCAAAAGTCTTTTCATATTGTTGGATTTTTCAGGTTAATATGAAGTATTGCAGAATTTTATTGCTCCAGTTATTCTTTAATTATACTCCATTTCGTTGTGTTATTCTTTAGCTTTATGACCATAAAATATATCCCCGTCTGAAGAGCAGACATATCCAGGTTATTTGACCAGGTAAGATTTGTAAGAGTCAGAACCAGTCTTCCGGACTGATCATAAAGTGAAATCATATCACCTTTGTTCTCTTCCCAACCCTGAATCTCAACAGTTACCAGGCTCCTGGCAGGATTTGGAAAGATCAAAATGGAGGT
>JAVEXG010000200.1:0-4604 GCA_034004115.1 Bacteroidales bacterium
TTTTCTGTTAAAGAGCTTTTTGTTTTTCATCAGAGTAAAGTAAGTTAACAACTGATCAACCACCCCGGCCCGGGATAGAATTCCGGCCCGTACAAAACCACTGCCCGGGCCACCCCTCCTTCGAAAGGAGGGGAAACTTATGAGTTCAGATATCCGCCTATAAAGAAAATACTAAATACCTGATTGACACCAAAATACTCCGAACTTATTCTAAAGTTGACAGGCCTCTTTCAATACTCAGAACAAAAATATGCGTTAGTGAGGTAAAAACCAATAAGAAGATTTTTTTACTACTCATATTCAGTGTGTTATAAAATAAAACCGCACTAATTTCACGAGAGGTCATAAGTCAGGATTAAGTTTTAGTAAAGTAAATTTAATGAATTTCAGGGACATAAAATATATCCATGAGATGTGAAATCCTGAACCTGCAGACTACTGAATGCTCTTACGGATGCGTACTTTCGTATGATGAAGCCATGTCGGCCTCACCGCTCTTATAGCGGGGATAGGCAGGGTAGGAGCATAGGAGATATCCTTTTACGCCGGTATCGGTGCCAATGCTTCCATCATTGCTAACAACCAGGGTTTTTTCAGGTGCCTTGCCATCCTCTACCCAGGAAATCAGCAGGTCTATCCTGTCGGTCTGGTCCGGTGACGGAATATTCTTCACTTCCACCTCCAGCCCTTCTCCGTTCCTGCTATAGCTCCTGCCTGCCAGATTATGTCCTCCCTGAGGAACAACATACAGACGGGCAAACTGATCCAGTTTACTTTGCTTCATCTTCTCAACAAGCGACCTGTAATAATCGAGCTGGGCTCCTGAGGAGGCCACAAAATCCTGAGTGCCTGCGGTTATGATAATCTTGCCTCCTTCTTTATAAAACTCACTCAGGTCGGGATCAGTGGCATCGAGCCAGACGGATATCTCTTTGCGGCGCTTCAGCATCTGTTTGTCCTCCTTATAGGACAAAGGATTGGCGTTTAAATCCTTCATCAGGAAAGCTGTTACTCCCAGAATGCCAAGGGAGCTATGCACTCTTGCATCATCGCCGGCACCCTCCTGACCTTTATAGCGAGTACCGTCGATTGTCCTGAAGCCATCCGGTTCGATATTTGGAAGCCACATCCCGAAGGATCTTACCTTGTTTGCCAGCGGCTTTTTGAATTTATAAGGGCTGTATACAAATTCAAGGGTAAGGATCTGCCCGTCGGTCAACTTTGCATCAACCGACTTATCTTCGGGATCAGGATCATTTCCGGCCGGAGCTCTCAGGGCGGACCAGGGATCAGCAGGCGGTGTGCCGTCGGTGACATCAAATATTTCCCGTGAACCAAGGTAATTATTTATAATACCGTCAGAAAGTCCGTCCAGTTTATCGCATTGCCTCAGGAATTCGGCCCTGATGGCGTTCACTTTGGCCGGCGTAACCCAGTTTCTCAATGGTATTTCCCTGATTCTTATGAGTTCAGGCGCAAGCATCAGTGATGAAAAGTTCACAATCGGAACATCGGATATGATACCATCGTAATCAGCCGGGTATCTTTGTGCCACCATAAGCCCTTCGCGACCTCCCTGTGAGGCTCCGATATAATAATTGAAGCGCGGACGTTCGCCGTATACTCTTTCCATAATAACCATTGCAGCATCGCGGGTCTTTTTCATTTGCATATAGCCCAGGTTGCGGATCGCCTCCTCATTCAGCGACCAGTCGTCACCTGAGGTTCCCGCCGGACCGGAAGCCAGGTGTACAGCGCCGCCCATTGCCGCCTGGTGTCCGGAATCACTTCCATATACGGCAAATCCCCTGCCCGGCATCGGTGCCCTTCCTTCCCTGACTGTGATTGTGCCGTTAATCCCGCCGCCGCCTTGCTGCATTGAACGGCGTGACCAGCTTGCGGGAAGCAGAATACGAAAATTGATCGGCCATCCCTGAGGGTCGACCGAAAAGATTGAACCTTCCACAACACCATATGCCGGCATGCCGTTAGCTGCTTCAATCCACCGGGGAGAATAAAGTTTTACCGAACCCACCGGTTCACCAATTGCAGAATTTGGTATTGATTCACCTGCTTTTTCAAGGTCAGCTTTTGTTATAACAATGTTTCCGGAATCATTATTCTGCCCTGCAGCCGATGAGGCTGTAAACAGCAGAATGGAAGCTAACAGGCAATTCAGGATTCTCATATTTACTTCAATTTGTTGATGAAAAGACGTATGAACCGGAATTCACCCGGAAAACCACGTAGTTGTCTTCCATTCCGGTGAAGGTGATGTTTTTATTCTTCTTTTTAATCGTACTTCCGTTTTCCCTTACTTCGCTGGCTGATCCTGCGGGAACATATACCGTTGCAGTGCTGCCAACGGGGATCTCCACATTCATTACAAAATTGTTCCCTTTCGTTTTCCACCGTATCCCTGCGGTTCCGTAAGGGGTGAGATTTGAATATGAAGCGTATTCCAGGTCGCCGGCGGGCTGGGGACGGAAAATTATGTTGCGGTAACCGGGATTAGCAGGATCAGTATTCAATCCGGCCAGTTTCCGGTAGAACCAGACAAGTCCTCCGCCGAACATCGGGTGATTACGCGATCCGGAGCCATCCCATTGTTCCCAGCTGGTGGTTGCACCCTGTTCAATCCACCAGCCGTATGAGGGCTGTGTTCTTTTATTCATTGCCTCATAGGCCAGTTCCTGCAGACCATAATCAGCAAGAATCTCAAAGAAGAACTGAGTGCCGAAGATACCAGTGTCGAGGTGCCCCTTCTCATCAGCAATGTCTTTTTTAAGGGCATCAATCACCCTTTGCTCCTGATCGGCAGGAACTCCCATTAACAGCGCAAAAATATTACCGCCGCCCCGGCCGTAGGTTCCCTTTTCCTTATCAAAATACTTCTTCAGGAATGCCTGTTTTGTTCTCTCTGCCAGAGCTGAGTACTCAGCTGCCTCTCCGGTTTTCCCCAGTACTGTTGCAGTTTTTGATGTAAAATCGGCACACCGCCAGAGGTAGAATGTGTGGACCATCATATCAGGGGGCAATTCACCGGGAGAACACCAGTCACCCAGGTTGAACCATTTCAGAGGCTTGCCGTCATTTCCTTCCCTCTGCGAATACATTATGCCATCCTTATCTGTCCATGTTAACATATACCTTACATATCCCTTCATGGGCTCGTAGGTGTATTTCAGCAAGCTCGTATCCCCGTAATGTAGAAAATATTCCCATGGCATTATATTTATTGCCGCTCCCCACGCAACTCCGCCTCCGCAGCCAGGCTGCCAGGGTGCTCCGTTTGGAACATACCCCGTCTCTTCAATCTGGGCGCCGACAATATCCTGAATCCATTTTGTATAGAAAGCCCTTGAGTCGAAATTGTGCATAACGGTAACGCAGGACACCTGTCCGTCGCCTGTGTAAGGTGACCTTTCCCTGTGAGGGCAGTCGCTGGCTATTCCGCCGTGCATATTATCTGTCTGGCTTCTCCACCATATCCTGTTTATGGTGTTGAAAAGCGGATTTGATGTCTCAAATTCTCCCGTAGTTTCCACATCGGTATAGACAGCTTCAGCAGTGATCTGGTCGGTACTCAGGTCTCCCGGCCAGTTGTTTACTACAACCTGTCTGAAAACGAACCAGGTGAACCGTGCGGCATATGATTCATCTCCGCCGCCTTTCAGGGTGTAGGTGTTATCTCCCGACGCAGATTCACACAGGTAGTCAAAATCAATTACCTGTCCTGCATTTCCCCTGACACCAGAAATCCGGACCCAGCCTGAAATTTCCTGACCGAAATCAACATAATATTTTCCATCTGAATTCTTAATTATGTTTACCGGTTTCAGGCGTTCCATGACTTTGTCAGCCGGCGACATGTGAGCCTTCATGATACCTTCAGGCTTTCTTCTTAATGTTGCAAAAGGCCATGCTGAATCATCAAAACCCGTAGCATCCCAGCCTGGTTGTTCCAGACGGGCATCGTAGTGTTCGCCCTGATAGATCAGATCCATGACGATCGGACTTTTTGAAGCTTTCCAGCTTTCATCAGTAACAATAATGTCCTCGGTTCCATCAGTATAGGTTATGTAAACCTGGCCAATGAATCGTGGTGTTCCGTAAGATTCGGTCCAGTTCATGGGTGCATTGTAAAACCCATTGCCTACGATAGCTCCCAGTATGTTTTCTCCCTTTTTTAGAAGATCTGAAATATCATATGACAGGTACATGACCCTGTATTCCCTGAAATCGTCGGGGAGGGGAATCCCTGCTTTTTCAAGACCAGGTCTCTTTCCGTAATTTGTCTGGTTGGGAACCAGGACATCATCGCTTACTTTTTCCCCGTTAACATGGAACTCAAAATATCCCAGTCCGGTAACATAAGCCCTGGCGTCCTTAATCTCCTTGATTACATTGATCTTTTTCCTCAGCAAAGGTGCCGGCGGCGGCAATTCCTTAAGCACGGATTGCCTGTTTTCCCCGCGGACGGGGTCGGGTATTGGTTCCTCACCCTGCCATGGGGCGCCTATCCATTGGGCCTTCCATTCATCGGGATTAAGCAGCCCCATGTTCCAGAAAGCCGGTTCACTCCATTCCGATACGGTTCCGCT